>JBLIBL010000055.1:0-21477 GCA_047633355.1 Polaribacter sp. | reverse complement strand
TTTAATTAACAAGATTGTTAACGATTTGTAAAAATATCTTATAACAGTAGTCTCTATTGCCATCGTCACATCTGTTAGGTTTTTAAGCTGTTACTTACCTTGTGGTGTTTAACCAAACTAATTCGAATGAATAGGTACCTAAATGGCACTAATTAAAGAACCCATCGTCCTACCGCACAATATATTAAAAGATCCTACATTAGAGTGGTTTGTTGCACAGTGCCATAAGCGACGCTACGCTGCGAAAACAACCATAATATTTGCTGGAGACAAGCCAGAAACTCTTTATTTTATTATTAAAGGTTCCGTTACTGTTTTGATTGAAGATGATGATGGCAAAGAGTTAGTACTTGCCTACCTGAATTCAGGCGATTTTTTTGGTGAAATGGGCCTTTTCGATGGGGAAAATAACCGAAGTGCATGGGTAAGAGCAAAAGTTGAAGCTGATTTAGCCGAAATTAGCTACGCAAGATTTCAATCTCTAACTAAAGAACGACCTGAAATCATATTTAAACTTGCTGAGCAAATGTCACTTAGATTAAGAAAGACTAGCAGGAAAGTTGGTGATTTGGCATTTATGGATGTTACTGGGCGAGTTGCTAGAGCATTGCTTGATCTTGCCAAAGAGCCAGACGCAATCACTCACCCTGACGGCATGCAGATAAAAGTAACTAGACAAGAGCTTGGTCGAATTGTGGGTTGCTCACGTGAAATGGTCGGTCGAGTTCTGAAAGTGCTAGAAGAGCAAGACCATATTAATGTAAAAGGCAAAACTATGGTGATCTTTGGAACTCGTTAAAAATCGTTTTTCAATAAAGAAAACAAATCAATATTAAGTCAATGTATGATAAATTAGGCGGCTAATTATTTACGAGAATTATGATGCCTATTTACGCCTTAGAAGATTTTATCCCAATTGTTAAAAGCAGCGCATATATTCACCCAAGTGCAGAAATTATT
The DNA here is from genome assembly GCA_047633355.1 of Polaribacter sp. Taxonomy (GTDB): domain Bacteria; phylum Pseudomonadota; class Gammaproteobacteria; order Enterobacterales; family Kangiellaceae. The sequence continues at coordinate 20,517 of JBLIBL010000055.1, read as the reverse complement.
GGTGATGTCATTATCGAAGACCACTGTTTCATTGGTCCAGGTGCTGTTTTACGAGGTGACTTTGGACGTATTTACGTCGGTCATCACAGCAATATTCAAGACACATGCGTATTGCATAGTTTCCCAGACAAAGATTGTCATTTGGAGCCCTATAGTCATATTGGGCATGGAGCGATACTACATGGTTGCCTGATCGGCGAACATACTTTAGTTGGAATGAATTCGGTGGTGATGGACGATGCTAAAATAGGAGCAGAGTCTTTTGTTGCAGCAGGCTCTTTTGTTAGATCTGGTTTTAAATGTGCAAGTCGCTCTATGGTGATGGGAGTACCGGCTAAAGTGGTACGTCAGGTTAGCGATAAAGAGCTTGGATGGAAGAAGGCAGGTACTCAGGAATATGTCGATTTAAGTAAAAGATTTAAAGATACATTGCGTGAAGTGACACCATTAAGCGAAGAACAAAATAACCGGCCTAGGTTTCAAGACGCAAGTCATAAACCTAAAAATTAAACCGTGCAATATCGGCGTTTTTTAACACGGACAATATCTTTTGTGCTAATTTCTTATTTAGTCGCATTGATTTATATTTATTACTCTGGGTTTTGGATAGATTTTGGTCGAGGACTACTGACTTTTAACCCAAAAATATTTTTGATTGAATTGCCGTTGTTTGTATTAATTTCTCTTGTGTTTTTTTTCCTGGCTTAGATAATCATTGGCATCGCATTTTATTACCACTTGTGCTGGTAATTATTTTTCATTGACATTTGCTGTTAGTCTAATTTTGATCTATTTATTAATACCACTTTCAGTTTATTTATCCGTTAAACCCAATCGCAAATGAATTTCATGAATGGTTTTTTAATTACACGGTTTGGGCTCAGGAAGATACGATTAGAGACAATGGATGATTCAAGAGCTCTATTTTTTATGCTCTTCAAGAGATAAATAATATACTTCGCTTAAAAACATACATCAGCAATGAAAATAGTGAAGTCGGTACTAAAAAATGGCTATATCCTGACAAAGTGCGTCATCATAAAAATGTTCATATCATTGTTATGGAAAGTTTTATAGATCCCCGTCTAATTGACGAATTAAACTTACCAAGTACATTCATATCTAGATAGTTAATAAAATATTTGAATAAACAAGAATGTTTTTCTAACGTGACCACGTCTATTTATTCTTGAGGAACTGCTCAGTCATAGTTTGAGTTATTAACAGGGATAAAGGCATTAAGTAAAGTTAATCAAATTGAATTTGATTTCATGCAAGCAAATAAAATAAATTTTATTGTTAAATCGTTATCTTTAAATAATTATTTTACAAATGCCATAATCGCTCCAAGCGGAGACTTTTTCAATTCTAAGAGGGCATATGAAAGTTTAGGTTTTGATAACGTTAGTTATTTACAAGATAAAAAGGAGCAGCAAAATAACGAGTTTTTAAATGATAAATTAGAAAATAATGTTCTTTATGATGGAGACTTATCTGATTTAAATATTCGTTTTTTAGAGAAACATTCTAAAAACAACAATAAACCAATATTTAACTATGTATTGGGAATGTATGGACATTTGCCATTTGAGAGAAATACCAAACTGCGGCCTAATGTCATTAACACTAACCATTCTGACGATAGACATAATCGAATTACGAATCAGTTTTATTATCGTATTGAAACGTTAGCGAATTACCTTGAAAAATTGATTGAAATTGATCCAAATAGTATTATTTTTGTCACTTCCGATCATTTGCCATCAGTGTTGTCAGAAGATGCTCACTATCAATTAAATAATAAAATGAATATAGCCTTACTCATAGATAGCGGAAAAACAGTTGATGTCAGTGGAAAAAAATTATTTCAAATCCCTGGCTACTATGGGATATGTTAACCTTAAATTCTGAACTTATTCCATTATCACGCAATATTAGTTCGCTTAAATGGAGGAGCTTTATTTTAAAGCCTTGTCCGAATCACTGAAAAATAGATTGTACCGGTATAAATCACGAGCTAGTTATTAAAAACATTAAATAAACCTCATACCTTCGTAACATTGTGTATTTTTTGGACTAGCAATGCCATAATCGCGCTGAAAATTCGACTGACTCGTTCTTCAATCGATTACCGTTGCAAAGTATTATTTGGGTTATTATTAAGAGCGACGATAAGTATGAAATTTATTTTTACCCCGATTGTACGTTGTGCATTATTGCTGCTTACTCTATATGCAATGACATACTCAGTGTTCCATTTATCAATGGTGAAATAATTTGTAGCCATTTCTGAATTAATTGAAATTAAAACAACTATTTTATTATTTTTGACCCTAAACTCAGGTTTCATTTGAACTTTATAATGCTTGCGACTGTTTCATGGCTCTTGTTTTATGCCGTTGACTTAGTGGAGTTTCAAGCTCTTTGCCGTAGTGGTAATCGCTTTGCAAAAAAAGAAAATTTAAAGTGGCAAACTTGGGCGAGAGTTGGAACCATCAGTAGAAGCGTCGCTCGGAATGTTGATCACTCTAGTGCCGTTATTATTGAAGGTGAGGCTCGATAGCCTTCAAAAATGATTGAGCGATTATTGTGTGTCCTAATTTATTAATATGAATCTTGTCAGCACTAAAGGATTCGACCGATCTAAAATCCAAAAAATAATCAAATTCTTTTTGTAAATTGATAAACTGACACTTATAATCTGTTGCTAATTTTTCGACAATATTGGCATATTCAATCATTTTAACTTTCATAGAGTTTTTTGCGTTCTTTTCTAAATAATAAGGAGACATTAGCACTAAATTTTTGATGTCAATTTTGCTTTCTTCAATAATCACTCGATAAACCTTTTCAAAACCGTGGATATTAACTAGGTTTTGGTCATTCGGTCTATCAAAATGACGCCATACATCGTTAATGCCAATTAAGATTATTAACCAATCAGGTTTTAAATCTAGAACATCCCGTTGCCATCGACTTTTTAAGTCTGTAATTCTATGACCATTACAGCCTAAATTTAATAAGGTTAAGTCGAGTTGTGGATTGCCGGAAATTAATAAATTATTGATAATAGAAACAAACCCGCTACCCAATCCTGTGGAGTCTTCGAGACCTGTATTTGTCTTAATCGTTTTTCCAATAGGTCTACTTCTACTGGTATCGGTGATAGAATCACCGATAAATAACAATTTATTACCACTTTTTAACCTTGAAATTAAGATAATAGAGCCCGTATTAAAATGACAAGCCTAAATTAGGCTTGTATGAGATGTATTTCAATATTATAGTCCGAATTAATAATCAAAAAGTAGCACTTTAGATAAACGAGAAAAATTATAGTATGCCAATTTACGAATATAGATGCACTGACTGCGATCATAGAGTAGAAAAACTACAAAGAATGGCTGACGATCCGCTTAAAGATTGCCCTGAATGTAATAGACCGGCATTAAAGAGGCTAGTTTCTGCGGCGGCTTTTAAGTTAAAAGGTTCTGGCTGGTATGAAACTGATTTTAAGGGTAAAGACAAAGCTTCTTCAGAACATACAAAGGCGTCTGACTCGTCAGGTAAGGATTCAAAATCGGAGAAAGTGAATTCAAAAGCAACTAAGAAAGACGGCGATAAAAGCAGTACTAAAAATCCGACGCTTTCAACTAAAACTAGTCAAAAATAACCTCAGAGATGAGTTTAAGAAAAACCTTATTTTGTTCGACCTTAGTAATCTTGCTTTCAGCTTGTGCAACTTACAAACCCAGTAAAACCGATGATATTTGCCATATTTTTTCAGGAGAGATTGAGTGGTATGAAGCTGCTCGCGAATCCCAACATGACTGGGGAACGCCAATATACGTATTAATGGCGATCATGCATCAAGAGTCTCGTTTTGTTGCAGATGCCCAGCCAGATAGAGATTGGTTATTAGGCTTTATTCCATTGCCGAGAAAATCATCAGCTTATGGATACGCACAAGCGCAAGATCCAGCGTGGAATGATTATATGAAACAAACGGACTCATGGGGAGCGGATAGAGATGATTTTGAAGACGCCATTGATTTTATAGGTTGGTACACCGATGGCTCACAAAAGCGCTTAAATTTATCTAAATGGGACACTTTCGCGCAATATTTAGCTTATCACGAAGGTCGAGGTGGCTATGCAAGAAAAACCTATAATAAAAAGCCTTGGCTGATTGGTGTAGCAAAGAAAGTCAGTAGAAGGGCTGTTACCTACAACAAGCAACTTAAAAATTGTCAAAGCCGACTAGATAATGATGTTGATAGCTGGTTTTAAGTCTTATATAAAAGTAGTGATAAATGAACTATAATAAATTGGGTTTACAAAGTTACTTTAAATTACTAGAATAACCTCATGCTTATTGCTTACTCTTTAAATTCCTCATTAAATATTTTTGCAAGCCATTGTGGATGCAAATTCATCCTCAACAAAGTCTGACACTTAACCTAATCTAGCTTAACGTATCCTATCGGGTACAATTTTCTATACAAAGTTACCTTCTATGGTAATCTATTATTGTTATAAGTAAGATACTTCAATTAATAGGATAAGAATAATAATGTCAAATGACAACTTAGTAAAAGTAAAACAAGCTCCAGCTCCTGTTGGCGCTTATCCTCATGCACGTAAAGTTGGCGATCTTCTTTTCCTCTCTGGTGTAGGCCCTAGAAAAGCGGGAACTACAAAAATACCGGGTGTAACGCTTGATGTTGATGGGAACATTAGTTCTTACGATATCGAAACCCAATGCCGAAGTGTTTTTGATAATATAAAAATTATTTTAGAAGCGTCTGGATCAAGTTGGATGAGTTTAGTGGATGTCACTGTATATTTAACCAATATGAAAGATGATTTCAAAATATATAATAAAATATATGCAGAATATTTTGCGGATAACCAACCTTGTAGAACTACGCTAGAGATTAATTGTTTACCAACGCCAATCGCTATCGAACTAAAGTGTATAGCAACATTAGAATAAAAAAGACGGAATATTCGCCGTGGTGAAAAATATTAGGAATTTATTATGAGCGCTCCAATGCAAATTATCAATTTTCAAAAGTGGATTGAAGATAACAAAGAGAAATTAAAACCACCAATTTGTAATAAGGAAGTTTATCGAGAAGGTGACATGATTATTATGGTAGTTGGTGGGCCTAATGGACGAAAGGATTTTCATTATAATGAAGGGCCTGAATTTTTCTACCAACTAGAAGGAACTTTACTTTTAAAAACACAGCAAAATAATAAAGTGGTTGAATATGAATTAAATGCGGGTGATATTTTTCTTCTTCCACCAAAAGTACCTCATTCACCAATAAGGTTTAAAAACTCAATTGGGTTGGTGATTGAGCAAGTTAGACGACCTGAAGAAACCGATGCACTAATGTGGTTTTGTGAAAAATGTAATCATAAACTTTATGAAGAACGTTTTCCATTAACTGATATTGAGAATGATTTTGGTGCTGTTTTTGGTCGGTTTTTGGGTAGCGAAGAACATAGAAGCTGTAACGAGTGTGGTGATATTATGCCACATAATAAATTCGAATTTGACTAGGGTTAATCCTCAATGTTAACGATTGATATACATACTCATATATTGCCAAAAAACTGGCCAAACTTAAAAGAGAAGTATGGCTACGGTGGTTGGATTCATTTAGATCATCATAAATGTGGTTGTGCAAGAATGATGAAAGAAGACCATTTTTTTCGCGAAATTGACGAAAACTGTTGGGATGCTCATGCTCGAATAAAAGAATGTGACCAACATAAAGTAGATGTTCAGGTTTTATCAACCGTACCCGTGATGTTTAGTTATTGGGCAAAGGCGAACGATGCTTTAGATATTTCTAAATTATTAAATGACCATATTGGTGGAATTTGTGAACAGCACCCAAGCCGTTTTGCTGGACTTGGAACTATTCCTTTGCAATCACCGGATATGGCAATTAAAGAGCTTGAACGATGTGTTAATGATCTAGGCTTACAAGGTGTTCAAATTGGTTCTCATGTGAATGACTGGAATCTAAACGCACCTGAATTATTTGCAGTTTTTGAAGCTGCACAGGATTTAAATGCCTCTATTTTTGTGCATCCATGGGACATGATGGGCACCGATAAAATGAAAGATTATTGGCTGCCTTGGTTAGTTGGGATGCCTGCGGAAACGTCACTCGCAATGTGCTCTATGATTTTTGGAGGAGTGTTTGAAAAATTACCCAACCTGAAAGTTGCATTTGCCCACGGTGGAGGATCTTTTCCATCGACAATCGGTCGTATTGAGCATGGCTTCGATTGTCGCCCGGACTTAGTGGCTAAAGACAATCCATTTAATCCGCGAAAATATCTAAAACAAATTTATCTTGATACTTTAGTGCATGATGCGCCAATGCTTGATTACTTAGTTGATTTAATGGGTGCAGACCGTTTGGCGCTTGGCTCAGATTATCCATTTCCATTAGGTGAGTTAGAACCAGGAAAATTAATAAAAGAGCATATAAAAGATGATGCAATCCGTAATCAATTATTAAATGGTACAGCTTTAGAATGGTTGAGTTTAGACCGTGAACGGTTTGTGGTGTAGCCAATGGAAATAAAATTTACCATTAACCAAAACGATTACCGCATCAATATTTCTCAAGAGAAAAGTATTGCCATTACTCTATTGCCAAACGATAAACAACCGAATCATTTTGGCGCGCCAGATTGCACAAGTAAAGCGTTAGAAATGGGTAGCTATATCGGTGATACAAAAAGAGGGGGTTCTTGTAATGCAAATATCTTAACCATGATCCCTCATTGCAATGGAACGCATACGGAATCTGTTTCGCATATTATCGATGAGTTGATTCCCGTTTATAAAGCGGTAAAATGTTCGATTTTTCCTTGCGTGTTAGCCAGTATCACGCCGGTTCTCCCCTGTGAGACTGACGATAGTTATCACCCTTACATGGATGAATCAAATAAAGTGATTACTTTGCTGCAGCTAAAAAAGTTCTTAGATGATTATCAGGATGCTCAACTTGAAGGGCTAGTTATTAGAACGTTAAATAATAACATCGATAAAAAAACAGTCGTTTATGATAAAGATCATTACCCGTGTTATTTAACTAATGATGCCATGCAGTATTTGGTTGACAGAAATGTAAGTCATTTGTTAGTTGATTTCCCTTCGGTTGACAAAATGCATGATGACGGGCAATTAAGTAACCATCGGATTTTTTGGAATGTCCAAAAAGGTAAAACGTGTCTGAATAAATTATCTACGATTGAGAAAACTATTACAGAAATGGTTTTTATTGATAATGAAATTGAAGATGGTTTTTATCTTTGTAATTTACAAATACCCGAAATTAACACTGATGCGGTACCATCGCGTCCTGTTTTGTATTCAACTATAAACTAGAACAAAAAATAAATAAGAGAATTAAAATGCAATATGAAAATAATTTAGAATATGCGTTACAAATGGATAAATCAGATCCGATTGCAAATATTAGGAATGAATTTTCGATTCCTAAACAAGCCAATGGTAAGGATGAAATTTATTTATGCGGGAATTCCTTAGGATTACAGCCTAAGTTGGCGGCCGAGTATGTAAAACGAGAATTAGAACAATGGGCTAATTTAGGCGTTAAAGGACATTTCTCGGGCGAATTTCCATGGATGCCTTACCATGAGTTTTTATCCGAAGGTTTTGCTGATTTGGTAGGTGCAAAAAAAGACGAAGTGGTCGCAATGAATACCTTAACCGCAAATTTACATTTTATGATGATCAGTTTTTATCAACCTAGCACAACGCGATATAAAATATTAATGGAAGACCATGCGTTTCCATCCGATCATTATGCAGTTGAATCACAAGTAAAATTTCATGGGTTTGAGCCAGAAGATGCGGTCTTATTTATTAAGCCTCGAGATGGCGAAGAGGCAATCCGTGATGAAGATGTTTTAAAACTGATAGAAGATCAAGGTGAAAGCATTGCGCTGATTATGTTACCCGGTGTTCAATATTATACGGGACAGGTTTTTGATATGCAATCAATCACCAAAGCAGGTCATGACAAAGGATGCAAAGTAGGTTTTGACTTAGCTCATGCTACAGGTAATATATTAATGAATCTACACGAATGGCAAGTAGACTTTGCATGTTGGTGTACCTATAAATATTTAAACTCTGGTCCGGGTAGTGTCGCTGGTTGTTTTGTGCATCAAAATCATCATAATAATGAATCCCTTCCTCGTTTTGCGGGCTGGTGGGGGCACGACAAAGAGTCGCGTTTTAAAATGGAAAATGATTTTAAGCCAATTGCATCTGCAGAAGCTTGGCAGCTTTCTAATCCGCCGGTACTTTCTTTAGCCGCTATTCGCGGCTCCTTGGATACGATTAAGAATGCTGGTGGCATCAATGTCCTGAGAGAAAAAGCAATTAAGCTTAGTGGTTATTTAAGATTTCTTATTGAAGATGAATTAAAGAATGATGTTTATATATTAACGCCAAGAGAGACTAACTCTTGTGGGAGTCAACTCTCCCTAGCGATCAAATTAAAAGATGGAGATTCACCAGAACGTGGGAAAGAAATTTTTGATGCGATAGAAGATGCGGGCGTAACGGCTGATTGGCGCTATCCTAATGTTATTCGAGTGGCACCGGTTGCCCAATATAATTCCTTTAAAGATGTATTCAATTTCAAAGAAATTTTGCAGTCAGCGATAAGTGTAAATTTATGAACGATTCTAACCAAAAAACTGACCTAGCAACGGGTCAAACAGATAAGCAACAAACAATCACTTTAATTGGTGCTGGTTTAGTTGGTTCTTTATTAGCGGTTTTATTAGCTAGACGAGGATTGAAAGTAGAACTTTATGAACGACGTTCGGATATGAGAAAAGCTGATATCAGTGCTGGACGCTCTATTAATTTAGCCCTAGCTAATCGCGGAATCTACCCATTAGAACAAGCGGGATTGATGGATAAAGTCGCGCCGATTCTAACGCCTATGAAGGGTCGAATGGTGCATGACCTTGATGGCAACGAAAATTTTCAAAGCTATGGGCAAAAAGAACAAGAAGTGATTTATTCAGTATCACGGGGAGATCTTAATAAAATTTGTTTGGATGCAGCGGAGGAAACAGGATTAGTTAATATCCATTTTAATCAAAGCTGTAAAAAAGTTAATTTTGAGAATAACCAAATACACTTTATGAACGCACAAACAAACGTTGTAACATTCGTAAACTTTGAACAGATGATCGGAACAGACGGTAGTGCATCGGCTGTTCGAGAAGCTATTCATGAGAAGGAATCGAGTCGACATGATATTTTAGAGCTTGGACATAGCTATAAAGAATTATGCATTCCTGCGGGTAAAAATGGTGAGTTTCAAATAGACAAAAATTCTTTGCATATTTGGCCTCGTGGCGGTTATATGTTAATCGCATTACCGAATGAAGATGCCTCATTTACGGTTACCTTATTTATGCCAACTAAAGGTGAGATTAGTTTTGAATCACTCGATAGCAAAGAAAAAGCGTTCGATTTTTTTGAGACTCACTTCAAAGATACCATTTCACTTTTACCAAGTTTACAAGAAGACTTTTTTGAAAATCCTACCGGGCGTTTAGCAACGGTTAAATGTGAACCTTGGCACTATAAAAATAAAGCTTTGTTATTAGGTGATGCAGCCCATGCTATTGTTCCTTTTCATGGACAAGGAATGAATTGTGGGTTTGAGGATGCAATAACCCTTGCTGAAACGTTAGATAAATTTCAAATAGAAAGTAATCAAAAAATAGATTGGAAAAAACTATTTAAAGAGGTTGATAATAAACGTAAGGAAAATGGTGATGCGATTGCTGATATGGCGATTGAAAATTATATCACTATGCGAGACTCTGTCAGAGATGAAAAGTTTCTATTAAAGAATGCATTAGGATTTGAGTTAGAAAAACAATTTCCTGACTTCTTTTGCCCAAGATATTCCATGGTGATGTTTCATCGATTAGCTTATTCAGAAGCAAAGAGAAGAGGTGTTATTCAAGAAGAAATATTGAGTGAGCTAACGGATAACATTCTTGAATTAGAACTTGTTGATTTTAATTTGGCTGAAAAATTAATTTCCAAAAAGCTGACCCAAGTGAACCTTAATCCGTGATAAGTCACAAACAAATATTTGAGGCTAGCGAACGTATAAAAGGGCAAACTGTGTATACACCAGTAATCCAGTCTGAGAGATTAAATCAGATGGTCAGTGCAGAGGTGTTTTTTAAATGTGAAAATTTACAAAAGATAGGCGCTTTCAAATATCGAGGCGCTTGTAATAGTATTTTGCAACTAACTGATAAACAAAAATCTCAAGGTATTATTGCTTATTCATCAGGTAATCATGCACAAGCGATTGCATTGGTTGCAAAAGAGCAAAATATCAAAGCAACCATTGTGATGCCCAATAACGCGCCGAAAATAAAAATCAACTCAACAAAAGAACATGGTGCTGAAGTTATATTATTTGACCCTCAAGAAACCACTCGGGAGCAAATAGCAAAGCAAGTGAATGGTTATAACAAGTTAACTTTAATAAAACCTTTTGATAATGAGATGGTTATAGCTGGGCAAGGAACTGCAGCCTTAGAACTATTAAATGAAATTAATGATCTAGATTATATTCTTGCTCCATGTGGTGGCGGTGGTCTATTAAGTGGCACAGCGATAATTGCAAAACACTTGAATCCAAAAATTAAAGTGATTGGTGTGGAACCAGAACTGGCGGATGATGCTGCACGTTCTTTTTATACAGGAAAATTACACAGTAACCCTAACCCACCAACGATTGCAGATGGCACTAGAACAACTTCAATGGGCTATTTTACTTTTCCGCTAGTTCGTGAATTTGTAGATGAAATTGTAACGGTAAGCGAAGATTCTATTAGAAAGGCGGTTGTATTCGCATTTAATCACTTGAAGCTTGTATTGGAGCCGTCAGGGGCATTAGCGATAGCGGCCCTAATAAGTGATATTGCAACCACCAATATTGATGGTCAAAATAATATTGGCTTAGCCGAGTTTAATCCTAAAGGGCGTATTGGTGCGATTTTGAGTGGTGGAAATGTTGACCCGCAACTCATGACTGATATTTTGGATTCTACCAGTTAAATTCTACAGGTTAGGTTCTAATAAACAATCGTCTCCGACATAACAAAAAGGTTGTGATGTTCTGACCTTGATAAGGTATTATCCGCTTTAATCCTATACCAAATTAACGATTATTGTTTGAGATAAAAGAACCCTATCCCCAAACAGAAATTTCTTGATATGCATCTTATAAAAAACCACAAACTATTATTAAGCTCCTCCTATATAAATGGCGAATGGACTGAAGTCGAGTCTTCTCATAATAATTTAGAACCTGCCGAATCAACGTTGGAGGTTTTTAATCCTGCAACTGGTGAAGTCATAGCTCAAATATCTGAAGTAACGATCTCGCAAGTAGAGTCCGCGATTAATAGCGCGGCAAAAGCATTTGAGGGGTGGAGATTAACATCATACCAACAGCGAGCTAACATCCTATTAAAATGGCAAGAGCTGCTAAGAGAGAATAGTGAAGATTTGGCTAGATTACTAACCTCCGAACAAGGAAAACCGTTATCAGAGGCTGTAGGGGAAATACTGCATTCAGCAGACTATATAAAAATTTATGCGGAGCAAGCTCAACTGTTTAACGTTCCAATAAATCAAACAGCCCCACTCAATCAACAAGCCAAAATCTATAGAAAACCAATCGGCGTTGTTACTGCCATTACACCATGGAATTTTCCTTGTTCAATGGTCGCTAGGAAAGCTGGTGCGGCATTAGCGGCGGGTTGTAGTTTTGTTCTGAAGCCTTCAGATCTTACACCACTATCAGCTTTGGCTTTAGCAAAACTAGGTGAGCAAGCAGGTATACCTGCAGGTGTTTTTAATGTGGTTGTTGGGAGTAATGCACAAGCGATCGGCGAAATATTTACCGGTCATCCCAAAGTCGCAAAATTCAGTTTTACGGGCTCTACAACTGTTGGAAAAAAACTATTGAGTCAATGTGCTAATGGTGTAAAAAGAACCGCTATGGAATTAGGAGGCAATGCGCCGTTTATTATTTTTGAAGATGCAGATTTAGATAGTGCAGTTAAAGGTGCTATGGTCGCCAAGTTTAGAAACTCTGGGCAAACGTGTGTAACCGCTAATCGATTTATTATTCATAAAAATATTAAACAAGAATTTATTAAACGATTAGTTGCAGGTATTAAACAGCTGAAAATTGGGAGTGGTTTTGATTCAGAAAACACACTTGGCCCACTCGTTGATCAAAAAGCGATTAATAAAATCGAGGGACTGGTAACAAAAGCAAAAGATGAAGGTGCACATGTGATTTTAGGAGGCAATTCTTTCCAGCAAGTGGATTGTATTAATGGAACATTCTTTGAAGCAACCGTCATAGATAACGTCACACCTCAAATGGAAATATTCTATAAAGAAATTTTCGGCCCAGTAGTCACGCTAATTGAATTCGAAAAAGAGGAAGAGGCTATACAACTTGCCAATCAAACAGAGTCAGGTCTTTGTGCTTATGCCTATACAAAGAATGAAAAAGTAATATCGGACCTAAATCAACAGCTCAATGTTGGAATGTTGGGTATTAATACAGCGAAACTTTCAAATCCTGCAGCACCGTTTGGAGGTGTTAAACAATCGGGAATGGGAAGAGAGGGAGGCTCTTATGGCATTGATGAATATTTGGATTATCAATATGTTTGTAGAAATTGATTTAACTTCTGCTTTGATGAATAGATCAGACTTGCCAGTTAATCCTCTTAACTCCTTGAGAAACTAAATACTCATTCACCTTAGAAAAGTGCTTACACCCCAAAAATCCACGATGAGCAGAAAGTGGTGATGGGTGCGGTGCTTTTAAAATATGATGTTTATCGGCATCAATTTTTGCGCCTTTCTTTTGAGCATGAGCTCCCCAGAGTAAGAATATAATCCCCTCGCGATGTTGATTAATTTTTTCAATCACTACATCAGTAAACTGTTCCCAACCCAAATGTTTATGTGAATGAGCCTGACCTTGCTCTACGGTTAATACTGTATTTAGTAGTAAAACGCCTTGCTTTGCCCAAGCCTGCAAATGACCGTGATTGGGCATTTCAAAACCGTCAATATCTTGTTTAAGTTCTTTATAAATATTAACTAGTGATGGCGGCGTTTTGTTGCTAGGTAAAACGGAAAAACATAAACCATGTGCTTGGTTTTTTCCATGGTATGGATCTTGGCCGATTATCACAACTTTTATGGAATCAAACTCAGTCGCGGAAAAAGCATTAAATACCTGCTCTTCAGGTGGAAAAACGCTAACATCTTTCGCGCGTCTATCCGCAACGTAAGATAATGTATCCTTAAAATAACTTTTTTGTTTTTCTTCTGAAAGTAGATCTTCCCAAGTGTTCATTTTTTATTATTCCAGTGAACTGATATCAAATTATTTTGGGTAAAACACCATGCCAAATTTCGAAGGATTTAGCTGCTTGCGCGATTAACATTCCATAGCCATCAGAGCATTGCTTGATTCCATTTTGCTTGAAAAAATTTAATGTATCGTCGGCTCTTTCTTTGTAGTTCAAATCGTAAATAAAAGTGTCCGTATTGATGTTTTTTAATAATGGGCTTAATAGTTCAGAATTAAACTGGCTTGTAGCGGAAATAATTCCATCAAACAATTGGTGGCTATCTTTTGAATAAAGTTTAATGCTGCTAGCGACTTCGTGAAAATAATCTCTAATTTTTTCAACTTTACTTTTTGTTCGATTATACAACGTTATTTTTGCTCCAGCCTTTACCAAAGCATAGAGAACTGAGGTTGTTGCTCCGCCAGCACCGATTATTAAAATCTGTTTGTCTTTTACTTCAAATGATTTAGATTTAAGATCTTCTATTAATCCCTTACCGTCAGTTGTATCACCTGAAATTTCATTGTTTTCATTTAGGTAGAGAGTATTAACGGATTGGCAAAGCCTTGATTCCTTAGATACGTTTTTAGCGATTTCCATCACTGCTTGTTTAAAAGGCAAAGTCACATTGAGACCTTTGCCAGCCCGAGCAAAAAATTCTTCAATAAAGGGCCTTAATGTTTCTTGAGTTAAACAATATTTTTGATAGTCGAGGTTTAGATTAAATTCTTGTGCGAATTTTTGATGTATCAATGGAGATTGACTATGCTCAATTGGATTGCCAATTACACCGCAAAGAACTAGCGTATTAGATGGCATCAAGGATGGCATTAAATACGGCATAAAGATCAGTTACCTTGGTTTTGCATATTTAATTGATAACGGAACATCATTGATTCAGCATGCTCTAACAGTTCGCTACTGGTGATACCATGTTCTGGATAATTAGCACTACCTATATTAAATTGAAATCCATAAGGGTATTGCGCGATGCTAGATTTTTTATTCATTATTTCTTGTAGGCGGGTTATTAAACTATTGAGCGCGAGCTGATTGGTATAATCATCTAATAAAACGGCAAATTGGTCTTCTGCAACTCTTGCAATAATATCAGTATCTCTAAAAAAACTTTGTAATCGCTGTGAGAAATGAACTAAGCAAGAGTTACTAACATTATTGCCAAAACGATTTTTTATTTCAATATAGTTTTGTAAATTCAATTGAAGCACCCACATTTGTGTATGATGCCTTCTTGCTCTTCGAACAGATTTAATTAAGTGTTCATGAAACGTTAAATGATTGATTAAATGAGTTAAAGGATCTCTTACGCTATTATTAGGTGAAAGTAACTGAACATCTAAATTAACGTCTTTGCGACCAATTAGTGCGATGCCCTTAAATTTTTGGCTTGCATCATATTCTGCATATGCGGCTAGAGCTGCCAGTAAGGGAGTGCCATCTTTTCGTCTAAAACTAGTTTCAATTTCAACAAGCTCACCTCTTTTTTGCATTATTTTAGCTAAAGTCTCGGCATGCTCGTTGGCACTCATAAAAATATGTGCCAAGGGCTTATTTTGAGTCTCATTTTTAAGGTAGCCTAGAGCTTGATTACTATAATTTGAGCTATTTCTAATAATTCCAGAAGCATCAATTTGCAAAAATATATCAGGAATATGAGCAAATAGTTGTGCTAAGTTATTATCAGGTTCTCTTAATGCTTGATTGAGAGCATGTTCCATTTTACGTTGTCGTAGAGTTGCCACTTGAAATGTTCGTCCATCAGCGCTTTTAAAATGTTGACTACTTAGCTCTATTGGAGTGCACTTACCCTTTTGACTAGTAACGACTAATTGATATTCGTGTGCTTCATTGCTTAATTTATTATTTATTTCTGGAGTATTTATTCGTGTAATTGATCCGTTGTCTAGTTGCTCTTCAAAAGCGGCGGTATTTCTTTTAGGGAAAATAAAGCGTTCAAAAAGCTGACCAATTAATTCAGCAGGTAGGAGGCTGTCAGTAAGTTCACAAAAGGCATCATTGACTAATAAAAACCGTTTGTCTTCTAGCAGAAAGGCTCCAGTAGACAAAGTATCGATCATCGCTTGGTAGAAGCCAGTATCAAACTGACTTACCCTGCTAAATCCATTTCCACTGTTAATTCCTGAGTTCATTATTCCAATTCTTTGTTGCTAAGAGTGAGTAAATATTCTCACTTGTTAAAAAGTTATAGGTTGTTTAATATTTATCCCATTTTTATAGTCCTATTTGTTATAAACCAATCAGAAATTAAGGGACATAAAATAAACAGAGTGGTCAATTTTTGACCATTACCTATAATCTCATGATTGGAAAAAAAATTAAAGCTCAATTAGAGATATTATTAGCTGTAATATTTACTTTTTGTAATTATGCTATTATAAATGCTCTATTTTTAGTATTTCGTAATCGATTTCACCGCCAGGTGCTTTAACGACGACTTCATCTCCTTCTTCTTTGGCGATCAAAGCTCTTGCTATCGGTGAATTCACAGAAATTTTATTCTTTTTAACATTCGCCTCATCATCTCCAACGATTTGGTAAGTGACTTCTTTGTCTGTATCTAAGTTAACTATAGTAACGGTTGTACCAAAAATAACTTTACCTCTATTGGGAATACTTTTTATATCGATAATTTGTGAGGTGCTCAATTTACCTTCTATATCTTGTAAGCGTCCTTCAATAAACCCCTGTTGCTCTCTAGCTGCGTGATATTCTGCATTTTCTTTTAAGTCACCATGCTCGCGCGCTTCGGCTATTGCCGCGACAACTTTAGGGCGTCGATTTAGTTTTAGATCTTTCAATTCAGCTTGAAGGGCATCTGCACCTTCTTTTGTCATTGGAGTTGTTTGCATTTTTCTTACCTTTTTTCTGTTTCAATTAAGAATTAGCTATTTCGGTTACCCGTTGGTGTAATTCCTGAACGGTAACGACTTTTTGCCTTGTTTGATGACTAATCGCTTTTGCTGTAGCAAAACCTGCCGCCAAAGTCGTAGTATATGCTACGTTATGCTGTAATGCTGAGCGTCTTATCGTATATGAATCAGCGACCGCTTGGGCACCTTCTGTGGTGTTGACTATATAGTCAATTTCATCATTTTTAATCATATCGACTATGTGGGGTCTTCCTTCATGGACTTTGTTAATCCGTTGACAGAATACGCCTTCTTGAATCAATTGTTTGGCTGTACCGCCGGTAGCGTATATTTCAAATCCCACTTCTATTAATGCGCGAGCAGTTTCAGCTAGCTTTATTTTATCACTATCTTTAACACTTAATATAGCTTTTCCGCCTCTCGGTGCTTGTGAGCCGCCACCCAGTTGTGCTTTGTAATAGGCTTCACCAAAAGTATCACCAACACCCATTGCTTCCCCAGTGGATTTCATTTCTGGCCCTAAAATAGGATCACTGCCAGGGAATTTATTGAATGGGAATACCGGTTCTTTTACGGTGAAAAAATCTGATGTGAGAGAGGTTGTAATACCTTGTTCTTTCAAAGATTTTCCGGCCATCACACTGGCTGCGATTTTAGCCAATGGTCTGCCTGTGGCTTTAGAAACAAAAGGCACTGTTCTAGAGGCTCTTGGATTGACTTCTAATACAAAAATTTCATCACCTTGAATCGCAAACTGAGTATTCATTAAACCTCTTACTTGAAGCTCTTTTGCCATTAATTCAATCTGCTCTTTCAGGCGTGCTTGCATGTCTGCGCTTAAACTGTGTGGAGGTATACAACAGGCCGAATCACCAGAGTGAACACCAGCTTGCTCAATATGCTCCATTATGCCGCCCATTAGAGTAGTTTCACCGTCGTAAATAGCATCAATATCAACTTCAATCGCATCGTTTAAAAAGCAATCAAGTAAAACCGGTGATTCATTTGATACGGAAACTGCTTCGGTCATATATCGCTTTAATTCATCAGCATTAAATACAATTTCCATTGCTCGACCGCCTAAAACATAAGAAGGTCTAACAACTAGCGGATAACCAATTTCTTCGGCAAGTCTTATTCCATCTTCAGCATTTCTGGCGGTGCGATTGGGCGGCTGCTTTAACCCTAATCTTTCTATGGAGCGTTGAAACCTTTCTCTATCTTCTGAGCGATCAATGGCGTCAGGTGAAGTACCAATGATCGGTACGCCAGCCGCTTCTAGATCTCTAGCTAATTTAAGCGGTGTTTGTCCGCCGTATTGAACGATAACTCCTTTCGGTTTTTCTTTGGCAACAATTTCTAATACATCTTCAAGTGTGACGGACTCGAAATAAAGCCTATCAGAGGTATCATAATCGGTTGAAACGGTTTCTGGATTACAGTTGACCATGATGGTTTCATAGCCGTCCTCACGCAATGCGAAAGCCGCGTGAACGCAACAATAATCAAATTCAATGCCTTGGCCTATTCGATTGGGGCCGCCGCCAATGATCATAATTTTTTCACGGTCAGTTGGGTTTGATTCACATTCATCTTCATAAGTGGAATAAAGGTAAGCGGTATCGGTAGAAAATTCTGCCGCACAAGTATCAACTCGTTTATAGACGGGATGTAGGTTGAAACTGTGCCTTAGTTTGCGAATTTCTTTTTCGCTGACATGCAATAATGCGGCAAGTCTCAAATCTGAAAATCCTTTGCGTTTCATGTTTCGTAGCAAGTCGTGATCGACATCGCCTAAACTCAATTTAGAAAAGTGGTTTTCGTGAGTCATCAATTCTTCTATTTGAACTAAAAACCAAGGATCAATGTTAGTTAATTGAAAAACATCCTCGACACTATAATTTTGTCTAAAAGCATCGGCTATATAATAAATTCTTTCACAACCAGGCACTTGCAAACGATGCCGTAGCCACTCTTTCCAATTATCTTTATCGGTTCTTAAGAATGGGTCAAAACCATCAACGCCTGTTTCCAAACCTCGTAAGGCTTTTTGCATAGACTCTTGAAAGGTTCTACCAATTGCCATCACTTCACCCACTGATTTCATTTGGGTGGTTAAAGTGGCGTCAGCATTTGGAAATTTTTCAAAGTTAAAACGAGGGATTTTAGTGACCACGTAATCAATACTTGGTTCAAATGACGCTGGAGTTCTACCACCAGTAATATCATTTTGCAATTCATCTAAGGTATAACCTACGGCAAGTTTTGCAGCAATTTTTGCAATTGGAAAACCTGTGGCTTTTGATGCTAGCGCTGATGAGCGTGAGACTCTTGGATTCATTTCAATAACGATCATTCTTCCGGTTTCAGGATCAACGGAAAACTGTACATTTGAACCGCCGGTTTCAACGCCTACTTCTCGCAAAACGGCGATAGAAGCATTACGCATGATTTGATATTCTTTATCGGTTAGAGTTTGCGCTGGTGCAACGGTAATCGAGTCACCGGTATGAACACCCATTGGGTCAAGATTTTCAATCGAACAAATAATAATACAATTATCATTTTTGTCTCGCACCACCTCCATTTCATATTCTTTCCAACCAATTAAGGATTCATCAATTAATAGTTCTGTTGTAGGCGAAAGTTCCAACCCGCGAGTACAAATATCTTCAAATTCTTCGCGGTTGTAAGCGATACCGCCACCTGTTCCGCCCATTGTAAATGACGGGCGAATAATACAAGGGAAGCCAACTTCTTTTTGGACTTTACGCGCATCTTCTATTGTGTGAGCGATGCCGGCCATTGGCATATCTAGTCCAATTTTACGCATCGCATTTGCAAATTTCTCGCGATCTTCCGCTTTATCAATCGCTTCTCGGTTTGCGCCAATCATTTCTACATTATGAATTTGTAAAACGCCTCGAGAAGCAAGATCTAGTGCGCAGTTTAATGCAGTTTGTCCGCCCATGGTTGGGAGCAACGCGTCAGGCTTTTCTTTTTCAATAATTTTTGCAACAACTTCCCAATGAATGGGTTCAATGTATGTAGCATCTGCCATTTCTGGATCAGTCATGATTGTTGCTGGGTTTGAGTTAACTAGAATGACCCGATAGCCTTCTTCACGTAATGCTTTACACGCCTGAGCGCCAGAATAATCAAACTCACAAGCTTGACCAATAATAATAGGTCCGGCACCTAAAACGAGTATGCTTTTTATATCGGAACGTTTTGGCATTACAGCTCTCCCGCGTTATTAATATCTTTCTTAAAAGCTATAATGAGTTCTATAAAGTGCTCAAAAAGTGGCGCTGCATCGTGAGGGCCTGGACTCGCTTCTGGATGACCTTGAAACCCAAAGGCGGGTTTTGATTGATGTTCAATGCCTTGCAAGCTTCCATCAAAAAGTGACTTGTGCGTGACTTTTATATCATTTGGAAGCGTTGATTCATCAACAGCAAAACCATGATTTTGACTGGTAATTAAAACCGTTTTATCTATCATGTTTTTAACTGGATGATTGGCTCCATGGTGACCAAATTTCATTTTTTCAGTTTTCGCGCCGGAAGCTAGCGCTAATAATTGATGGCCAAGGCAGATGCCGAAAATGGGGATTTTTTTATCTAAAAATACTTTGATTGCTGAAATGGCATAATCACAAGGTTCCGGATCGCCTGGCCCGTTGGAAAGAAAAATGCCATCAGGTTTCATTGCTAAAACATCGTCTGCAGAAGTTTGCGCAGGGACAACAGTTAAGTCACATCCTCTATCTGCAAGCATTCTTAAAATATTCTTTTTAACACCAAAATCATAAGCGATAACTTTATATTTTTTCTCTGAGTCATCTTGTTGAGTATGACCTTCAACCAAATCCCAACTTTTTTCTGTCCAAGTGTAATTTTCTTTTGTACAAACCGCTTTAGCCAAATCCATGCCTTTTAAACCGCCAAATGATCTTGCCTTCGCTAATGCGACTTCAATTGCGTTTTTTTGTTTTGCAATATCACCGGCAATGATACAGCCCGCAAGTGAACCTTTTGTTCTCAAAATCCGAGTTAACTTTCGGGTATCGATATCAGCAATTGTTTGAACATTATTATCTACCAAA
>JBLIBL010000054.1:0-22202 GCA_047633355.1 Polaribacter sp. | reverse complement strand
TGTCTCATACAAGGGCAAACCAACAACACCTGAATAACTACCTTCAATTATCTTAATGTATTTTGCTACATAACCTTGAATCGCATAGCTTCCTGCTTTATCTTGCCATTCATTTGTTTCCAAATATTCTTCTATATCCTGGTCAGATAATTTCATAAAACTAACATTGGTTATTGAATCAATTGTTTCGATGTTCATGTTGTTTACGTCTTTAACATTAATTTCTTTTAAAGAAGATTTACTTGCATAAATAACACTAACGCACGTAATCACTTGGTGAGTTTTATTAGATAACATCATTAACATTTCGTAAGCGTTTTTTCTATTGGTCGGCTTACCTAAAATACGATCGGCTATCGCGATACTTGTATCAGCCGCTAAGACGACAAAATTATTAACTCTCTTATTTGATATCCAGCCAGCTCTGGCTTTTTCTATCGACATTCTGCGGACATAATGAAGTGGTTTTTCGTTATTATTGTCCGATTCATCGATTTCACTATCAATCAACTCAAAATCAATATTGATTTGCCTCAGAAGCGTTTGTCTTCTAGGTGATTTGGACGCCAGATAAATCTTATTCATAGTTCAACCATTATTTTTAATTTCAAAGCTAATTCAACCTTCTTTACAAAAGTTTCGACGAACATCACGTAAAATAATAAAAATCCACGGCCAAAAAATCAATGAAGTAAAAATAGGAAGCCAATAAGAAAAATCAAAACTGACAGGCTGTATAAAGTTCCGTAAAACTAAACCTAACAACATATGTATACCAATAACAACTCCAATGTTTAACGCTTGTTTCCAACGCGGAAAAAGTCGTAACCGGTGATACAACAATTGAATTAAATAGGCTACTAAAGCTAATGACATTGCATGAATTCCAAATAATGTACCATACAGAACATCAGCGACAATACCCACAGACCAACCAACCAGTACACCTACTCTATTTGGCATTGCCATAACCCAGTATATTAAAACTAACGCCACCCAGTCCGGCTTGAATAAATTGATGCCATCAGGCAATGGTAAAATACTCAAAAATAGTGCAGCCACAAACGTTAAAAAGATGGCAAAGCCGCCTTTAGACTCATTTTTGATCATTTTGCTCACCTTGTTTATGAGCGGTTTGATTACTAGAATTATTTACGGTGTAGTTCAAGCTCCAAACCAAAAGAACAGAGGAAAGTTGAGCAAGTTTAGCGGTAGGTTTAGCATTTATGATTGCATAGGCTTTACCAGGATCATGAATAACTTGAGTGATCGTTGCGACAGGGTAACCTTTGGGAAATTTTTGACCTAAACCCGAAGTAATCAATGTATCACCCACTTTAACATCTGTAGTATCTGTCACATTTTTAAGTAACAATCGATTGATTTTGCCACTGCCAGCAGCGATAGCTCTAGCATTATTACGTGCTACCTTAACAGGGATAGCGTGACTAGAATCAGAAATCATGATCACTCTGGAAGTAAATGCGGAAACGCCAATGACTTGCCCAACAATACCCTGAGCATCGATCACTGTTTGACCAATATAAACGGAATGATTACTTCCTTTGTTAATCATAAACTCTAAGTTGAAAGGATCACTATCAATGCGAATAATTTCAGCTAGTAAACGTTTTTCTAATGTTTCATTTTGAGTACCTAATAAATTCCTTAAACGGGCATTATCTACCTGCAACGATATAAATTTTTGTAGTTGAGATTTTAAAACTATGGATTCAGCTTTTATTGTTTGATTTTCCTGACGTAACTGAGAACGACTCATCATAGATTCACCGCCCCAAGAAAAGAATTCCTGCGGTATATCAGCCAAATAAACAAGGGGAGTCATAAAGGTTCCAATAGCGGAACGGACACCTTTTAAATGTTTTTCATGGTGCTCTACAAACATTAAAACCACAGAAATAACCACGACCACAAATAAGCGTGTTGTGTGGGATGCTCCCTGTGAAAAAAGTACTTTGATTAGTTTATCCTATTAAAATGAAGCATTCTACTAGGAACACTTTAAAGCAAGGATATTTTAGCTGAATTTAGCTTTTTACTCAAAGAATTAAGCGCTTGAAACTGTTATTTATTGATCTTATAAGTGATTGATTATCAGGTTGATTTATTATTAAAACTAACCTTTTTTTACAAAATTTAGAGCCGATTGAGATTGAGATTGTTTTATTGGGTTTAGTTTATTCACAATACGCTTTACAGCCGAGCTTAATGACCATATTTCGGCGCTAGCAACTGCATCGGTCCATTCGTAAACACTACATCCTTCTGCAAAGGAATCCATGTAAGCAACTCTAAATGAAATGACATTTTTAAAAGCCATTAACTTAGAGCTTTTATTGGCCTGCTCCATCACTTCTTGCGAAGACTTAACCCGCTTACGAACCCGATTCCAAACAATCTTACAGGAAAGGTTTTTATTATATTTTAACGCTTCATTGAGCAACTTCTCAAAGGATGCAAACGACCAAATTTCAACCGATGAAGGCGCCAGAGGTATAATGATAAGATTTGAAGACAACAGCATTGCTCTAACTAAAGAATTTACGTGAGGTGCTCCGTCAATTAAAATATAATCATTATCATTTTTGTGATTATAAATCAGAGAGTATAATTTCGCTGGCGTTGAAGCCGTCTTAATTTCTAGACCCGTTTCAACACCTAACTCATCTCGTATGGCATACCAGGCACTCAAAGAATGTTGCGGTGGGTCGCAGTCAATCATTAATACATTAGCATTTTGGGAAAGAGTCACAGCCAAATTAGCACATAAAGTACTTTTGCCAACACCACCTTTGGATTGTGCAATACCTATTATTTTGGCGTTCATATTAAAACCCTAAAAACCGTCCCCGATTCTTAAACCTATAGGAAAGATAGCTAATCTACAGATAATGTGTAAGTTTTTAGAGAAAAATACAATAATAATTACTCGAAGAATAGATTGTTGTTGCTATTGGCATTCAATTTTTATCGCCTTTCCAACTCTAAAAGACGTTGTTTTCGCCAAAGACCGCCACCATAACCCGTTAACTGACCATTTTTACCAATCACGCGATGGCAGGGAATAATAATCGCAATCCGGTTATCTCCATTGGCACTTGCAACGGCTCTCACCGCTTTTGCATTACCAATCATTATTGCTTGTTGTTGATAAGAACGTGTTTCTCCAAAAGGAATCGTCTTCAGAGCTTTCCAAACACTGTTTTGAAAATTCGTTCCTAAAATATCTAAGGGCACTTTAAATTCAGTGAGTAACCTTTGGAAATACAGCTTAACCTCTTGATTTAATTGAATAAAAAAAGGACTTTCTCCAGTCATAAATTGCGCATTATGCCATTTAGTTAATCGCTTTAATTGAGTTTCCAGCATCGGTCTGTCAAAAAACTCTAACAAACAAATACCCTTTTCCGTCGCCCCAATAATCATGGGTCCTAATGGAGAAACTATTCGATTAATAGTGATGATATTTTGAGTTTTACTCGCGATAGGAGATACACCCGTTAGCTTTTTAAAAGCCTCTGAAAATCCGCTGAGAGAACCGTAACCTGAATCCATTGCAGTTTGAGTCACTTTTGCTTGATGTTTGATTAAGCCTATCGCTTGATTTAAACGCAGTGATCTTAGATAGGCTTGAAATGTCATTTTATGATGTGTGTTAAACCAACGCCTTAAAGTGGTGGGTTCGATACCTCGTTCTTTCAACTGCCAATCTTTTATTCGAAAATTTTCTGAAGAAGCTATTTCTTTTAGCAAAGATTTAATCCAGTCTGGCGTTTCACCTAAAGGTTGTTGCGGTTTGCAAATCCGACAGGGACGATAACCAAAACTCAAAGCTTGCTGGCAATCAGCGTAGAATTCACAATTAATTTCTTTAGGTTTTCTTGCGGTACAGGTAGAACGACAAAAAATTCCGGTCGTTTTTATAGCTGCTACAAACACGCCTTCATATGCAACATCCTTGTTGCAGAGTGCTTTATACATTTCATTTTTAGATGGTAGAGAAATTAACTTTGATTGCATATTATTGGCTGCACTATGAATAACGATTGCATAAACTATGCATTAAAAAATTAATAGTAACAGCCGATTTTTGAACAACTAATTTATTCAATATCCAAAATAACATATTGAGCACCAGAGCCAGGTCTAATGACTAAAACAGGAACACTGCCGCTTTCAGGTAATGATTCGATGATCCGTTTAAATTCGGTTATGTTGCTTGTACTGCTTAACTGCACCGATTGAATAATATCGCCTTCACGAATTCCAGCATCCGCGATGGAACCATTATCTATTTTAGTAACCATAACTCCACTTCTAACGTTACTCCGTTTGATGATTTCATCTGGTATATTCTTAAACTCAGCGCCTAACCAACCCACCTTACCTGAACGAGGTAACTCTGAATTTACTGCAACTTGTTCTCCAGTTCTTGAACCTATAGTGACCTTTTTAGTCAATTTTTCATTGCCTCGAACAATATACATCTTAACTGATTCACCCGGACGGTACCGCCCCACAACAAAAGGAAGTTCGCTGTAATTTTTAATCTCTTTTTTGTTAATTTCTAATACAATATCGCCTGCCTTTAAACCCGCCTTGTCAGCTGGGGAATCAGGTGCGACCGTATTGATTAGTGCGCCTCGAGAGCGCTTTAGTCCAAATGATTTTGCAAGCTCGTAGCTAACCTCTTGATAATTAACGCCCAAATAACCACGAACAACTGACCCAGTTTCTTTTAATTGACCCACAACATCCATTGCTAAATCAATAGGGATTGAAAAAGATAATCCATTAGAACCGCCTGAAGTACTCAATATTTTTGAATTAATACCTATCACTTTACCGTTCATATCAATTAAAGGTCCACCAGAGTTTCCAGGGTTTATTGCAACATCAGTTTGCACATACGGAATGTATTGTTCTCCAACACTTCGACTTTTAGCACTGACAATTCCAGCAGTCACTGTTTGCTCATAACCAAAGGGTGCACCGATGGCAACCACCCATGAGCCTACTTTAGTTGCATCAATATCTCCAATTTGTAATGGTATTAGATTCTTTAGGTCAATTTTTAAAAGAGCTATATCAGTCTCAGCATCTGTGCCGACAATCTCGGCTTCTATGTCGTTGCCGTTATGCAGCCTAACAAAAATTTTTTCAACACCATCAACCACATGATTATTAGTAATGACATATCCATCTTTTGAAATGATAAAGCCAGAGCCACTAGGTCCTCGACTGCTTCCACTTGATGGGCGACCTGAAAAAAAACTTCGTTGCCTCACTTTTACGGTAGTTGATATACTGACAACACTTGGTTGGGATTTTTCAACCAGATCGACAAAATTGGGGAGTTGTGCAGAAAATGCTACTGCTGAAAACAAAATTGACAGGCTTGTTACCAGCACAAATATTGATTTGAAAAGAGTATTTGCACGATAAGGTCTATAAGATTGATTTGATTTATAATTAGGCGATACAGCTGACGCTAAATTGCTCATTTAGTTTCCTCATTGGTTATTTCAGGTATTAATACTTGTAAGTTACGATAGAGTATTTTTAAGACTCTGACGAGTTAACAATTCTGACCATTTTAATTTGGTATTGTTCTTTGTTTTGACTTATATGATTGTAATATTTTGTGATCATAAAGCCAGCAAACAAACCAAGCATTGCAAAAAAAATTGTAACAATTTGATTTGATTGGATTTTGTCACCTATTATTACGAAAATAAATAAGCAAAATATAGGTGAAAAATAGGAAATCAATGAAGCTTTGGTAATGCTCGAAGTAGGAATAGCTATTACAACGCGATCGCCGACTTTTGCATTGAGTGAGTTAGGTATTTGACTGACAAAGACTTTACCTGAAAGGTATTTTTCAATTATACCATTTCCACAGGATGTCGATAATTTGCAGCTACCACAGGCTAGTTGATTTTTAGTGACAATACTGGCAATTTCACCATCAATATTAGAAACAAAGGCTGTTTCTTGAAACATAGAGATAATATAGTAGTTAAATTTATTCTTGGGTTTCTTCTTTTACCTTTTGTTCTTCGTTTAAGTGAGCTGAGCGACGTAAAAGGTATTCCCAGTGCTCTTTTGAAAAACGAATAGTTCCTAAACTCTGCCCTCTAACCGCTCTAGCAAAAGGTGCGATGGCTTCTTGCTCAGACTGTCTTGCTTTACTCATAAACATATCGTTAAAAACTTCTAACTCTTTTTGCTCTGCTGTTTCTAGCCAATTATTAGCGGGTTCAATCGATACATTATTAACTTTAGATTCTTCTGGTAGGATCGCAATGTCAGAATTAAACACACCTTCATCATTTACGACTTGAAATGACTGTACAGAAATCAAAGTCGCAACTGCAACTGAAGCGGCAATGGCCATACCACCAGTCAATTTTTTAATTTTTGAAAATAACGGGATGACGTTATTAGGTGTATCTTGACGATGATTATTAGGTATTTGGTTAGGCGATGTATTAGTTAGTGGCACTAAAATAGTAGGTTCATTATCAAGCTTTTTAATCAATGAACTAACAAAATCCATATTCACTGGTGCAACAAGTTCATCACGTAATACCTTACTAACAGCATTATATCGGTAAAAGCTCTCATTGACGTCTTCTTTACTTAGTAACTCATCTAGCGCTTTAGTTGTAATTTGCTCATCTAATAAGTCTGAAACTAACTGTTCAGATACTAATTTAGCACTGTCAATTTTTTGGTTCATATTTTACCTATATTAATCAACTTGTTATATTTTTATAAAAAACTAGTTAAAACCACTTTTATAAACATAACAGGGGTATTTGCACAGTTCTGACACAAGAAAGTGTCATTAGTTCACAATTATAATAAATAATTAACTTTCATTGATAAGCGGTTTAACTTGCTCATCAATTGTCTCTCTGGCCCTAAATATACGCGATCTAACGGTTCCAACGGGGCAATCCATTGATTCTGCTATTTCCTCGTAACTCATTCCTTCAATTTCACGTAATGTGATTGCAGTTCTTAAGTCTTCAGGCAATAAATCGATCGTATCAAAAATAACTTTCTTGAGTTGGTCACGCATCAGTAGTGTTTCTGGAGAAGCATGCTCCTGAAGCGAACCGCCAATCGTATAAGTTTCAGCTTCTTGCGAGTCAATATCCGAGCTTGGCGGACGTCGCCCTCTTGCTGTTAAATAGTTTTTAGCCGTATTAATGGCTATTCGGTAAATCCAAGTATAGAAAGCACTATCACCTCTGAAGTTAGGCAAAGCACGATAGGCTTTAATAAACGCATCCTGAGCAACATCATTAACTTCCGCATGGTCGCTAATAAATCGGCTAATAATTGAAAATATCTTATTTTGATATTTTATTACTAGTATATCGAACGCTTTTTTATCTCCCGCTTGGACTCGTTTGACCAACTCGGCATCTATATCTCTTGACATTAAACCTAATTCTTATGTTTTGTTGTTTTATTTAATTGTTTTAACTAGTTGCTCTATAAATAGAACATTAACTCAGAACCTACACTGACTATGATAATTCTGCATAGTTTCATTATAAATAGAAATTAAAACGTTGGACTCTTACTTGTTTAAAATTATATCAGATAATCTCTTCTTCAATGTGAGAATATAAAAAAATTCTGTAGCATTTAGTGATCAAATTTTGCAAAATACACATACATGAAAATCATATCGTTAAGACTATAAATCAATGACGAATAAAACAGCAACTAGTAATCAAGTTTCAGATGTATTAATCATCGGTAGTGGCGCGGCAGGTTTGACATGTGCACTGCATTTGGCCGATCACTTTAGTATCAATATTATCTCTAAAGGACAACTCAGCGAAGGTGCAACGTTTTATGCCCAAGGAGGTATCGCTGCAGTTATAGATAATGAAGATTCTGTTGAAGCTCATGTTGCTGACACTTTAAAGGCGGGTGCAGGCTTATGCCATAAAGACGCCGTTCAATATACTGTCGAAAATAGTAAGCAATCAATTCAATGGTTAATTGATAGAGGCGTCGAATTTAGTAAACAAGATATAACAGCCCAAAATGATAAAAAGAAGACAAATATAGAAAAAGACTACCACCTAACCCGAGAAGGTGGGCACAGTCATCGTCGAATCATACATGCAGCCGACGCCACTGGTAGAGAAGTTCAAACCACTTTATGCCAATCGGTAAAAGACAATAGTAATATAAGAACTTTTGAAAATTACAATGCCGTTGATTTAATTACCACACACAGCTTGGGCGTTATTGGCGAGGTCAACCAGATTCACGGAGCTTATGCTTTGAACAGAGGGTCTGGAAAGGTGGAATCTTTTAAAGCAAAGTATGTCGTTTTGGCGACGGGCGGTGCAAGCAAAGTCTATCTTTATACTAGTAATCCTGACGTTTCTAGCGGAGATGGCATAGCCATGGCCTGGCGTAGTGGCTGTCGAGTGGCTAATTTGGAGTTCAATCAATTTCATCCAACTTGCTTATTTCATGGCAAAGCAAATTCTTTTTTGATTTCCGAAGCCTTACGCGGAGAAGGAGCTTTCTTAAAACTCCCGAATGGTGAGCGGTTCATGCAGCATTTTGATGACCGTGCCGAACTGGCCCCAAGAGATATCGTTGCGAGAGCTATTGATCATGAAATAAAGCGCTTAGGCGTTGATTGCCTTTACTTAGATATTAGCCATAAAAATCCTGAATTTATAATCAATCATTTTCCCACCATTTATCAACGTTTACTAACATTAGGCATCGATATAACAAAAGAAGCCATTCCGATTGTTCCTGCGGCACATTACACCTGTGGCGGAGTTGTGGTTGATAAAAGTTCAGAAACTGATTTACCAAATCTTTACGCGATTGGAGAAGTTTCGTTTACTGGTTTACATGGCGCCAATCGAATGGCGAGTAATTCATTACTGGAATGTTTAGTCTTTGCCAAAAATGCTGCAGAAAGCATTCTTGCTCAAGAATTAAAACCCAATCTCAGTTCAGCTTTAGCTGATGAGCAAATATTGATCCCAAATTGGGATGAAAGCCAAGTATCTGATTCAGATGAAGATGTAGTGATTTCTCACAATTGGCACGAATTAAGACATTTAATGTGGAATTATGTGGGAATCGTACGAACCACTAAACGCTTAGAGCGAGCAAAACGTCGTATTGAATTATTAAAACAAGAAGTTAAGGATTATTATTCTAATTTTAAAATTTCGAGTGATTTATTAGAGCTTAGAAACTTAATAACAGTGGCAGAATTAATAATTGAATGTGCAATGAGGAGAAAAGAAAGTCGAGGTCTCCATTACACTCTCGACTATCCCGAAACTACTGACGACCACGATCCTAGTGATACTATTTTGTCTCGGTTTAATTAAACCGAGCTAAATCAATCAGCTGTCGTCGCTCACATCCGCTCAGTTGGTCAAAGACCAAGTGATTTGAATTATCATTTTCCTCTATTGATAAAATTACTTAGTGTTTTGGGCAGGGATACGGTTAATTTCGCGGACCACTTTCAGGCGCTTGCTTAGTATAAATATTAAACAGCTGAACATCAGTCCAATCACTAATGCTCCTACCCACTGAATTTTCAAAAAATCTAGGGTAAACAATAGAGTCAGGGTACTTAATAAAACTAGATTAGCAATAAAATATCGGCATTTTCCAAAGCGCACTACTGTCATGTTTAGGTTGTCTGTGTACAATCGAACCAGAGAGTCTAAAGAGTTGACTACAAATATTACACCCACAGCGACCATTAAACCGTTGATTAAACCGCTAATATTTAATTCGTTCAGGTGATAATAATACAGGCCTACGAACCATATTCCGATGGGTATAGATGGGAAAATAAGCATAACAAGTAACACCTGATAAGTGCGAAGACCGCCAACAAAGCGCGCAGTGAATTGGCCTATCATAATGCTCCAGGCAAACCACCAAAACAGATAAAATTCATGATAATCATTTATCGGTAAGATAAACTGGTGTATGTTTGAAAAATAGCCACCTAATAGGGAAAAGGTACTGAAAAACTCGCTTGCATTTTTTTGCTCTGCCCCCAAAGCACCTGACGACAACGCGTCAGCCCACAGTATTGCTATCAAGGCAAAAAATAACCAACTACTGGCCAGACTAAGGATCTTTACATATCGGATATCGGTGCTGGAATAAATCGACACAGCGATGACAGTAAATACAATCAAATAGATACTGGCCGCCAAAGAGCCGCCATCGGCTAGTTGAGGAATATACCAAGACAAATTACTCAGCAGTAAATAAGCCGTAAACGCACAGGTACCAATAATCACTATGTTATTGACCCACTTAATTATGGGTATTGCAAAAAATTGTACTTTGGGTTCTAACACGCAAAAGTAAAAACAGGTAAGAAAATAGAAACTCCAGATTAAAAATGCCCAAAAACCAAACTCAATCGCGAGGGGATTAGTAAAGGCATATTCAGGGCTTGTGGTAATATCGGCATAGCCTGCAAACTCGGTAAGGGGAAACATGATCAACCCCACATCCAGACCTGAAGTAAACAAAATCGCAATAAACGTGAAGGTGCCTACAGGTGTCACGCCAATGCAACGAAGATTGCCCCACTTGAATAAAATCACCAGGATACTAAGAAGAGTAAAAATAATGCCTGCTGATAACCAAAGTGTCACTATGTTGCTCCGTAGATACTTAAAATATGTATTAATCGACCCTGCGTTTAGGCTGTTTTACCCTTTGTTCTGTCTGCCAGTTTAAAGCAGTAGTTACTTCACTATAATCCGGCGCTAGCGCTTTGCCTTTGATTAAATCGGCTGCCCTTTCGGCCAGCATGATAGTTGGTGCATTGAGGTTGCCATTGGGGATTGTGGGGAATACCGAGGAGTCGATCACTCTTAGCCCTTGTATTCCGAGCACTTTAGTCTCGGGGTCAACCACTGATAATGGATCTGTGCCCATTTTGCATGAACAGCTTGGATGATAAGCACTTTCGACATTTGCTCGCACAAAACGATCAATTTGCTCATCGGTTTTTACGGCTGTGCTAGGCTGAATTTCCTCACCTCTAAACTCGTCAAGTGCAGGCTGATTGATTATTTCCCGAGTAAGACGAACACAATCACGAAAGCCCTGAATATCATCTTTGTGAGCTAGGTAGTTGAATTGAATTTTGGGTGGCACGTTTGGTTCAGGAGACACCACGGTTACTTCACCGTGACTTTTCGGTTTGTTATGGCCTATATGCACTTGAAAGCCATGTCCGGCAAAAGACTCTTTTCCATCATAACGCATCGCCGCTGGTAGAAAATGGTATTGCAGATCAGGCCATTCAACTCCTGCCTTTGAACGAATAAATCCACAGGATTCAAAATGGTTAGTTGAACCTAAACCTTTTTTAGTCAGGATCCAACTTACGCCAATTTTAAGTTTACTCCACCAGTCCAGTTGCCCATTAAGGGTAATTGCTTGTTTGCAGGTGAACTGAAAATAGAACTCCAGATGATCTTGAAGGTTTTTGCCAACACCCGCTAAATCGTGGACACATTCAATACCGGCATCGTCTAATACTTGTTTTGGGCCAATACCTGAGAGCTGCAGTAGATGAGGTGAACCGATTGAGCCGGCACTTAAAATCACCTCTTTATTGATTTTAACGTCTTTTATGCGCTTTTTATGCTCATAACGTACCCCAATCGCAACCTTATTTTTATCTAGCAGGACTTTATGCACCAAGGCATGTGTCACCAAAGTCAGATTAGAGCGTTGCATGGCTGGGCGTAAATAGGCATTGGCGGTTGATGCTCTGCGCCCGTTTTTTACCGTCATATGCATCGGTCCAAAGCCTTCTTGTTGCTGTCCATTGTAATCGTCTGTGGCAAAATAACCCGCGTCGATACCTGCGTTGATAAAGGCCTGATATAAAGGGTTTTGCATTTGGTTGCCATTATTAACGCCTAAAGGGCCATCGCCACCACGGTAGTTGTTAGCACCATACGCCCAAGTCTCAGCTTTTTTAAAGTAAGGTAAGCAGTGAGCGTAATTCCAGTTAGTCGCGCCACTTTGTTGCCATTCATCAAAATCTCTTGCGTGACCGCGCACATAAACCATGCCATTGATCGAAGACGAACCGCCCAATACTTTACCTCGAGGGCAATGCATTTTACGATTGTTTAAAAAAGGTTCAGGCTGAGTTTCAAATTGCCAGGCATATTTGGCGCTATTCATAGGAATAGATAAAGCAGTAGGCATTTGGATAAAGATACTCTTATCGCTACCACCAGTTTCAAGTAACAAAACTTCAACATTCTGATCTTCGCTAAGACGATTAGCAAGCACACAACCTGCTGAGCCAGCTCCAACAATAATATAATCGTAATTTTTTGATTCTGACATAAGATTTAAAAAGGACTATCTAAGGGTTGTAAGCCTACATATACTGATTTTAGTTGGGTATATTGTCTGAGTGTTGCTAAGCCATTTTCTCGACCAATTCCCGATTGTTTATAACCTCCCACTGGCATTTCTACAGGAGATAAGCCGTAACTGTTTATCCAACAAATCCCAGCCTGCATTTGATGGATCACTCTATGGGCACGAGTGATATCTTGGGTGAATACTCCGGCGGCTAATCCTAGTTGAGTATTATTGGCTCGAGTAACCACTTCTTCTTCATTCTCAAAAGTTAAGACAGCCATTACCGGCCCAAAAATTTCCTCGCGACAAATACGCATAGTGTCTTGGCAATCTGTAAAAACAGTTGCTGCCACAAAATATCCATCTGGCGCACTTTCTGGCTGTAGAGCCTTTCCACCACATAATAAAGTTGCGCCTTCGGCCTGACCTATTTCAATATAATCCAACACCAACTGTTGATGTTTTTTAGAGATAAGGGCACCAAAATTGGTTTCTGGATGCATAGGATCGCCCACTAGGATATTGCTATTGATCCTAACTAGTAACTTCTCAATAAAAGTAGGGTATATCGATTGCTGCACAAAAACTCGCGTCGCATTGGTACAAATTTCGCCTTGGGTGTAGAAGTTTCCTAACATGGCTGCAGAGACGGCATTGTCGATATCTGCGTCATCAAAAATAATTAATGGCGACTTACCGCCCAATTCCATAGTGACTTCTTTTAATGAGGTTGCTGCAGCTGCCATGACCTTTTTACCTGTGCCGACTTCGCCGGTAAAAGACACTTTCGCAATATCAGGATGATGACTTAACCAAGCGCCTACTTGGGCATCGCCCTGCAACACATTAAATACGCCCGCGGGCAAACCGGCTTGAATCAATATCTCCGCAAGTTTTAATGCACCTAATGGGGTTTCTTCTGAAGGTTTAAATATCATCACATTGCCGCACGCCAATGCCGGTGCCGCTTTCCAACAAGCTATTTGTAATGGATAGTTCCAGGCGCCAATGCCCGCACATACGCCTAAAGGTTCTGGGCGGGTGTAATAAAAATCGGCACCTACTTGTTGTTGATTGCCTTCAATAGCTGGTGCAAGTCCAGCAAAAAATTCAATCGCATCAGCACCCGATTGTACATCGACAACACTGGCTTCTTGCCATGGTTTGCCGGTATCGGCAACTTCAATAGCCGCTAATAAATCGTTACGTTCACGCAACAAAGAGACCGCTTTTAGTAATATCCGAGCGCGTTCTATGCCAGACATTTTCGCCCAAATAACAAAAGCCTGCTGAGCGCTTTTTAAAGCGGCTTGCTTGACTGACTCGTCTGCCACTTCAACTTGATAAATAACTAAACCAGTCGCTGGATTTATGACATCAAAACGTTCACTGCTTTGGTTACTAAGATAATGACCATCAACAAAATTTTGGTAAATAGGGAGTGACATGCAAGCGCTCATAAATGGAAAAGTTAACTACAACAAGTCACTATGCCTGCTCTTAAACAGAGAATCAACTTGAATTTATTCGGTTGGTTGGAGGCAGTAAATAAGATGAATAGTTCAGTCGCTTAGGTTGATTCGAGATTGGACTAGCAGCAGCAAGAAAATAACCGCGCCCCATCTAAAACTTCCACCGCCACCACTATAATATTTTTTATTGTATTCAACTTTAACTTCTTTTCCTTTTTTGACTCTTTGTTTAAATTTCACCAATTCAAAGGATAAATTTTTTGTCATCAATTCTGATGCAATCGTAAAACTATTAGTGCGCATTTTTCGATTTTCTTTTTCAAAATTTACTGCTGTATGATTGCGTGAGTCTTTATGCACACCTGGTGCTCTGAAAAGTAATTTGCGAGTTTTAACATCAAACACGGCGGTATCAACAAAGGTTTGAAATTCAGTGGATTCACCTTTTACAATATAAGCACCAACAATGGTCCAATAAGCTAAAGACGATTGACGCATTTCATGAATTGAAACTTGATCATATGATACTAATGCCATCACGTCGACATTATAAAGCGCTGCAATTTGTTCAACTGTGACAAAACCTTTTCCTTGTTTAAGATAAATTTCTGGGATAATTTGAATATCATCAACACTCTTATCCGAACGAAATTTTTCTGCAACATTGTTTAGCAATATTTGTTTTTCAACTTCAGTTAAAGAAAAACGGTTATCAAAAGATGATTCAGGAATAAATGCAATTCCTATTCTCAACGGCAATTTTAAAATTGGCAATTGATCACTTTGATGAGAAACTGTTTCTCCTTTTGGGTACAAGTAACCAACTAGGTTACTTGATACACCACGCTGTTGTTGATTAGTCATACAACCAGATAAGCCAATAAATAATAAGACAATAAATAGTAAACGCCATTTCATGGTAGTAACCTCTGAGTAATTTCTTAATGGGTTGATGTTGGGAAAACACCGACAGTATCGTATTGGCAGGAGGGATTAACAACTAATTCTAATAAAGTTTAATTTGGTATTACTAGTAGTATTATTTACCGATACTTTTTAAAAAATTCGCATAAATTTCAATGCTACCTTTGATGACCAACAAGATTTAGTCGTTAAGGTTGAGTGATTAGCGCTCAATGCTAGTGGGCAAAATGCATATCTGGTTACAAGCATAGCAGATGGTCTAAATCTTCACGCTAATTGTTCCTTTTAAATTCTCACTAAAAAAACTCTTACGAAAAAATTTAAATTGAAGCTTTACATCCGAGGCATACCGCCACCGGGTGGCATCATACCTTGCATGCCTCTCATCATTTTCATCATGCCGCCCTTTCCTTTTAACTTTTTCATCATTTTTTGCATTTGTTTAAATTGTTTCAGCATTTTGTTCACTTCTTGAATATCAGTTCCTGATCCAGAAGCGATTCTTCGTTTACGTGACCCTTTAATAATTTCTGGAAAGGTTTTTTCTTTTCGTGTCATGGAATTAATAATTGCTTCCATGCGGTTAGTCATCTTATCGTTCATTTGATCTTTAGCGGCTTGGGGAACATTACCCATGCCCGGCAATTTATCCATCATGCCTGTTAAGCCGCCCATGCCTTTCATTTGAACTAACTGCTCCCTAAAGTCTTCTAAATCAAAGCCTTTCCCTTTCATTACTTTTTTAGCGAGTTTTTCAGCTTGCTTTTTATCAACGTTACGTTCAACTTCTTCGATTAAAGAAAGAACATCACCCATGCCTAAAATACGTGAAGCAATTCGCTCAGGATGAAACGGTTCTAACGCATCCAGTTTCTCGCCCATCCCCATAAACTTAATTGGCTTACCGGTAATATTTCGAATAGAAAGTGCTGCTCCGCCACGCGCATCACCATCGGCTTTGGTTAAAATAACACCGGTTAACGCAAGAGCCTCATCAAAAGCCTTGGCTGTATTTGCGGCATCTTGGCCGGTCATACTATCAACAACAAATAAAGTTTCAGCTGGTTTTGCTAATTGATGAAGCGCCTTGATCTCAGACATCATCTCTTCATCAACCGCTAATCGCCCTGCAGTATCGATAATCAGAACATCATTAAAATCTTTTTTAGCTTGTTTTATTGCTGCTTTAACTATATCGAGAGGTTTTTGATCAACACTACTAGGAATAAACGATGCGCCGACTTCTTCAGTGACCTTTTTTAATTGTTCTATCGCCGCTGGTCGATAAACATCGGCACTCACTAATGCAACCGATTTTTTTTCTCGTTCCATTAAATATTTGGCAAGTTTCGCGCTAGATGTCGTTTTACCAGCACCTTGCAAACCTGCCATTAATATAACCGCAGGAGGCTGAGCATTTAAATTCAACGATTCATTAGCCGCACCCATCGCCTCAACTAATTCGCTTTGAACAATTTTTATAAAGGCTTGACCGGGAGATAAGCTAGTTTTTACTTCTTTACCTAACGCTCTATATTTAACTTTAGTAACAAAATCTTTAACCACAGGCAAAGCAACATCAGCTTCCAGGAGTGCCATTCGCACTTGCCTGAGCGTTTTTTGGATGTTTTCATCAGTAATTCGGCCTTTACCACTGACGTTCTTTAATACTTTGTTAAAGCGTTCACTTAAATTATCAAACATACTGTTTCCTAAAATCGGATCCTAAAAAATGAAACTAGCTACTATTGGCGCATTATATCGAGTTATCGATATGATTAAAACAAACTCAGAGCATCTATTTTAAACACTCGCCTCGCTCTATTTAACTAAAGAGAGCGCCTGTTTAATCACTTCAATACCAGCATTTGGTTTAGTTGCAGCTTCACTCAAGTGCCTACGCCATTGTTTACCATTAGGCTGTGCGTGAAATAGGCCTAATATATGACGACTAATATGCTGTAATTTACCGCCTTTAGAAATATGTCGCTCGACATAAGGAAGCATTTGTTCCGCTATTTCAATCCTTGATAAAGCGGTGCTTTCGCTTGCGAAAATATCTCTATCAACCAAAGCCAGCATGTAAGGATTATGATAAGCCTCTCGACCAATCATTACACCGTCAACATTATCTAGGTGGTTAATTGATTCTTCAATAGATTTTATACCACCATTAATAATGATTTCTAACTGGGGGAAGTCTTTTTTAAGTTGGTAAACCCTTGCGTAAATCAGCGGTGGAATATCTCTATTTTGTTTAGGGCTAAGACCTGACAAAATAGCCTTACGCGCATGAACAATAAAACTATCACATCCTGATTTTGCTACCGTCTCAACAAATTTTGCCAATAACTCGTAACTGTCTAAATCGTCAATGCCAATACGATGCTTAACCGTTACAGGAAGACTACAAGCTTGTTTCATTGCAGAAATTCCGGCGGCGACTAAATCAGGTTCGGCCATTAAACACGCACCAATTCTCCCTGATTGCACTCTATCAGACGGACAACCAACATTGAGGTTTATTTCGTCATAACCATAATCTTCACCTATTTTTGCACATTCTGCGAGCGCTTTAGGGTCACTTCCGCCAAGTTGCAGTGCAATTGGGTATTCTTCTTGGTTGTAGGCTAAAAGCCTTTCTCTGTCCCCATTGATGACGGCACCGGTTGTGACCATTTCCGTATATAACAACGATTGTTTTGTTATTAAACGGTGAAAATAACGGCAATGGTGATCGGTCCAATCCATCATTGGGGCAATAGTAAAGCGTCGATTTATACAATTTTTCATATGATTTTAATCAGTCAATAGATTGTGATGTCTGTACACTAGGATTGCAAAGTAGCAATCAAGCAACGTGAACCACCCTGATTTCTATGTTCGCACAGGTAAATCCCCTGCCAGGTACCTAAATTCAATTGACCATGAGTAATAGGTATTGAAAGTGAGGGTCCAATGATAGTTGCTTTAATGTGTGCTGGCATATCATCATCACCTTCATCGTCATGAAGATAATAGGGCATTCCTTCTGGGACAGATTGGGTGAAATGAGTTTCTAAATCTAATCTGACGGTTGGATCAGCATCTTCATTTATGGCTAAGGAAGCTGAGGTATGTTGGATAAATAAATGCAATAAGCCACATTTTATCTCACCAATTTCGGGCAGATAAGTCAGAATTTCTTGTGTGATTGATTGAAAACCTCGAGTTTGAGATCTTAAATTTATTTCTTTTTGGAACCACATAGCTCTAAACTCTAATTATATAGGTTCTAATTAATACTCATTATCATAAGCAGGCGTATAATTTACAAAACGGTTGTAATGACCTTGGAAAGCAACTTTTACCGTGCCAATCGGACCATTTCTCTGTTTACTTATGATGATTTCAGCGACCCCCTTACTTTCACTTTCGGGGTTGTAGACTTCATCTCGATAAATAAAACAAATTAAATCCGCATCTTGCTCGATAGCGCCTGATTCACGTAAATCCGACATTACCGGTCGTCTATCTGCTCTTTGTTCTAGTGAACGGTTTAACTGAGAAAGCGCAACTACCGGGCATTCTAATTCTTTCGCTAATGCTTTCAATGAGCGAGAAATTTCCGAAACTTCTTGGGTTCTATTTTCGGACATTCCAGGGACACGCATCAACTGTAGATAATCTATCAAAATCATGCCGAGTGGTCCTTGCTCTCTCGCTAATCGTCTTGATCGACTTCTTACTTCAGTTGGTGATAGCCCGGCCGAGTCATCAATAAATAATTTACTGTTGTTTTTTAAAATATTACTCGCCACTGAAAGATTATCCCAATCTTTATCATCTAAAGCACCGGTCCTTAAACGAGTGGCATCAATACCGCCAATTGATGCAAAAGATCGCATTAACAGTGATTGAGATGGCATTTCCATACTAA
Organism: Polaribacter sp.; assembly: GCA_047633355.1. Taxonomy (GTDB): domain Bacteria; phylum Pseudomonadota; class Gammaproteobacteria; order Enterobacterales; family Kangiellaceae. The sequence continues at coordinate 3,428 of JBLIBL010000054.1, read as the reverse complement.
ATACGATGACTGGTTTTTCACCATGAATCGCTGCATGTTCCGCCATATTCATGGCCACAGTGGTTTTACCCATAGAAGGACGTCCCGCCACAATCACTAAATCAGAGGGCTGTAAACCTGACGTCAGATTATCAAAGTCAGTAAAACCTGTTGCTTGTCCTGTAATGCCGCCTTTAGATTTTTGGATCTCTTCGAGTCGATCGATTGCGCGAGGCAGAATTGCACTAACAGCCTCAGGGCCAGTATTTGTGGTCACCCTTTTCTCTGCAATCTTAAATACTTGTGATTCAGCTAAATCAAGCAGCTCATCAGGCTTTCTACCTTTTGGTTGGTAAGCTGAATCCGCAATTTTATTCGCAACACTGATCAGCTCCCGTAAAACAGCCCTTTCACGAACAATTTCCGCATAAGCCACAATATTGGAAGCACTAGGTGTGTTTTTAGCAAGATCGCCTATATAAGCTAATCCACCTATTTCATCGGCCTCACCTTCCTGTTCCAGAAATTCGAAAAGCGTGACCACATCCATTGGTTTAGAATTTTCAGCTAGGTAATGGAGTGCTTTAAAAATTAGACGGTGGTCATTACGGTAGAAGTCTTCGGCGACAATTTTTTCAGCAATCTTTTCCCAAGCATCATTATCTAAAAGTAAACCACCGAGAACTGATTGCTCAGCTTCAAGCGAATGCGGAGGCATTTTGATATTGTTAATTTGTCTATCGTCATTCATTTAGTGAGGGATCCGTTGATTTAAAGGACATAAAAAAACACCCTAAACGTTACGTTGAGGGTGTTTAATTTTGTCACTCGTTTGGCCTTTAATCAAATGATAATTGGACCAAAACTAAAACTTATTCAGCTTGAGCAATAACTTCTAGCTTTAGAGTCACGTTCACATCTGAATGTAAGTGAATTTCAATTTCAAATTCACCTGTATTTCTTAATGCGCCGTTAGGAAGACGAACTTCATTCTTCTCAACTTCAACACCTGCAGCAACAACGGCATCAGCAATATCTTTAGTTCCAACAGAACCAAATAATTTACCTTCATCACCACTGTGAGCTTCAATTTTTATGCTAAGTTCAGCAACTTTATCCGCTCTTGCTTGTGCTTTAGCTAATACTTCAGCCGCTTTCTTTTCTAATTCAGCTCTTTGAGCTTCAAACTTTTCCGTATTATCTTTTGTTGCGGGTACTGCTTTGCCTTGTGGCAACAAAAAATTACGGCCGTATCCATTTGCAACAGCGACATTATCGCCTAGCTCGCCTAGATTACGGACTTTTTCAAGTAGAATGACTTGCATGAGTCTTTCCTCTTATCAGTTAATCGTTGTATGTTAATTTATAATTTCAACTATCTTATTTTGCGCTTATTTATGAGCGTCAGAATAAGGTAGAAGAGCGAGGAAACGTGCGCGTTTGATTGCTGTTGAAAGCTGGCGCTGGTATTTTGCTTTTGTTCCAGTGATTCTGCTAGGAACAATTTTACCCGTTTCAGTGACATAGCCTTTTAACGTAGCTAAATCTTTGTAATCTATTTGCGTTACACCTTCAGCGGTGAATCGGCAATATTTACGACGTCTAAAAAATCGAGACATTTTCAATTCCTCCGTTATTCAGTTTCAGTTGGTGTTTCAGAAGCTTTAGCTTCATCAGCCTTAACGTCTTCAGTTTTAGCCGGTGCTTTTGATTCCGTTTTCTTTTCAGAATCGGCTTTCTTATCAAAATCAGGTTTTTTATCTGAAGAATCAAAACGCTTCGCAGCTTCTTCTTTTGCTTTCGCAAGAGGAGACATTTCAGTGACTGCAGCTTTAGTCTTAATGACAATACTTCTTAAAACGGCGTCATTAAAACGGAATTGAGTTTCTAAATCTTCAATTTGAGCATACTCAGCTTCTACATTTAGAAGAACATAGTGTGCTTTATGAGAATTGTTGATTGGATAAGCCAACTGACGTCTACCCCAATCTTCTGTTCTGTGGATGGTTCCATCAGCATCAGTGATAACAGCTGAATATCTTTCTATCATTGCAGGGACCTGATCGCTTTGATCAGGGTGCACTAGAAATACGATTTCATAGTGTCGCATTAAAAGCTCCTCGTGGATTCCTGTTACTTAAGTGCTTGTAAATTAAGCGTTTCTTAGTAACGAAGAGTTAAGTTAAAGTTTATTTAAAAAATTATTTAAAATAGTGTTCTTAACTTTGACCTTTAACAGCCAAGGTTCAAGAGCGCGCGATTATACGTAGGTCATAGAATTAAAGCAATAGTGAATGCTATACTCCGCAAAATACCAATTTAACTAGATAATACAAAATGAGCCAAACAAAACAGTTTTCATTTTTAACCCTACTTCTACTATTAATATCAGTTTCTTTTAAAATTAGTAGCCAACCATCCCAGCAAACCATTCTAGTTTTTGGTGATAGTTTAAGCGCTGCCTATAATATGCCGGTAGAAAAAGGTTGGGTTAATCTGTTAAACGAAAAATTGATAGAAAATAAATCCATTTTTGAAACACGTAATGCCAGTATTAGTGGTGAAACAACCTCCGGTGGATTACAACGATTTTTAAAACAAGTCGAAATCAGTAAACCTAAAATTGTTATCTTAGAATTAGGTGCAAACGATGGGTTACGTGGGTTTGATCTTAATACAACTCGCTCAAACCTCAATAAAATGATCCAAATTAGCCAAGAGCATCATGCAAAAGTTCTATTAGCGGGCATTCAAATTCCGCCAAATTATGGCAGAAGCTATACTCGCGCATTTAATCAAATTTTTACAGATCTAGCAAAAAAGGAGTCCGTCAGTCTCATTCCATTTATATTGGAAGGGGTCGCCACAGACTATTCATTGATTCAAAAAGACAGATTGCATCCAAACGAACAAGGTCAAAAAGTAATTGTAGAAACCGTTTGGAAAAACTTGCTACCGCTTATTGAATAGTGCCAACTTGGATACACTTGATTTTTTTACTTCAGTTTTTGAAATCTTCAAAAAAATAATAGATAATACAAATTCTGCAGAAATGTCAGGATCTCCCCTTCTCTCCTGACGTTTTTTGCATAGGTTTTATGCAAGTAAGGGGCTTTATTCGTTTCTACTTTTCTAAATTAGTGGTAAACGACCTATAGGAATTCTCTTATGAGTCATTCAAACAACTTTAATCATACATTTGAAGTTAATTTTGACGGCCTAGTTGGCCCTACTCACAACTATGCTGGCCTTTCCGTTGGTAATGTTGCCTCTTTAAAAAATGCTGCTCAAGCATCAAATCCAAAGCAAGGCGCTTTACAAGGTTTAGCAAAAATGAAAGCCCTGTCTGATATGGGTTTAAAACAAGCAGTACTCCCCCCCCTTGAAAGACCTGATGTCCATGTTTTAAGACAGTTGGGTTTTACAGGAACTGATGAACAAGTTATCAT
>JBLIBL010000053.1:0-22330 GCA_047633355.1 Polaribacter sp. | reverse complement strand
CGTTGAACTGGTCTGATGGTGAAATTGCTGAAAAATGGTTGCTCACATATCCTGGCCGTTTAGATGTTTCTGGGTTTGAGCTTCAACGAGAATTAAAGAAACAAGCGATTATGGCTGACAAGAAAAAACTACAGAAATATCGTCAGAACTTTGGTAGCCTTTCTTGGTTTATGAACCGTTTGAATGAACCTTTGGCTAAAACTAGTAATGCTGAAGATTTTGTTAGTGGTCGATTCTGGGACAGTTTTTTGCATCCTGCAAAAACTGCATACATTACATCCATGTATTAAATAGAAATACTAGCGATTCGTTAAGTCCGCTTGATAGGATCCTAGAACAAAAACAAAAGGCAGAGGAACATCTATCTTTGTAAACGAAAAATATAATTAATGAACCAAGCGTGCATTACGCTTAAAGTTAGGTAAAGCAATTACAAAGTGCGCCGCTATTTACTCTTACTCAGCAGATGCATTTCCTGAAATCTGTATTAGCAAGCATCACAGCAATAACATTCACAAACCCGACAGAGGATCTTCATGTAATCCACATTCCCTTTTTAAACCGCCAAACCTTGTTTCTTCGTCTTTTATTCCATCACTCAAAGGCGTAGTACTATGAGTATCACCGATTGATACGTAGCCTTTTTCCCAAAGAGGGTGATAGGGTAAATCATTCTTTTTGAGATATTCATGGATCATCTTTTTGTTCCAATCAATCAAAGGGTGCACTTTGATTTTTCCTCTTACTTTTTGTAAAGTTTGTAAGTTGGAACGGCTCTCAGATTGACTTCTCATTAATCCAGCAAACCAAGTTTGAACGCCAAGCTCAGACAAAGCCTTATCCATTGGATCAACTTTATTCATTTTATTGTACTTATTTAACCCATCCAATCCTTTTTCCCATAATTGACCGTATCTCGCTTCTTGCCAGGCATGACTGATCTCTGCTCTATAGACTTTTACATTGAGTTTTAATCGAGTCGATAATTGATCAATAAAGCGATAGGTCTCGGGAAATAGATAACTAGTATCCATTACAATGACTGGAATATCAGGATAAATTTGTGTTAACAAATGCAAACTAACCGCCGATTGAACTCCAAAACTAGAGGATAATGCATGCCCACTTGGTAAATGTTGAAAAGCCCATTCGACTCTTTGGATCGCACTTTTATTCTCAAGAAAATTATTACTTTGTTTTATATCAAAATCAACAAACGGCTTAGCCTTATGGTTTATTCTAGCGGTCACTACTTTATTTTCGTGTGCTAGATCAATTTTCAAATTTAAATTTGACATTAACTAACCTCCCGAATGAAAACCAGTGCTGTTATAATCATCGCCGTCATAAACAGCATTAACATATTCTTTGCGAACACAAAAATCACCAAACTTCTCACTCTTATTGCGATGTTTAGCATAATCTTCAAGGATCGGTTTTAATGTTAATAGAATAGCTTTTTCATCAATATTTTCTTTATACAATTTATTCAGTCGTTCACCATAATGCCCCGCACCTAAATAAAGATTATATTTTCCCGGTCCCTTACCAACCAAACCAATTTCGGCAATAAATGGACGAGCACATCCGTTAGGACATCCAGTCATTCGTAAGTTAATTGGCAGATCAGAAATTTGGTACTCATCTAACAGGTGTTCTAACTTTGTAGTAAAATCTGGCAAATATCGCTCAGCTTCTGCCATTGCTAGCGAGCAAGTTGGGAATGCTACACAGGCAAGAGAATTTAACCTTGTAGGCGTTTCTTTTTTACCAATGGAAATATTATGACTATTTAGAATCTCAGAAATTTTGTCTTTTGTATTAGCTGTCACATTACTAATTATTAAATTTTGATTGGGCGAGATCCTAAACTCTCCCTTATGGATTTTTGCAATATCTAATAAACCAGAGAACAACTTGCTGGATTCCGAATCAATAATTCGCCCACTATGAATATACAAAGTAACATGCCATTGATTATTTTCATCTTTAAACCAACCATATCGATCATGATTGTTTTTAAAAATAATCGGCTTTTCTTTTGTCAGTTTAAACCCTTGGTAGGCAAACAATTTTTGTTTGAAGTTTTCGATTCCTAGCCCGTCAATAGTATATTTTAGACGTGCTAGTTTCCTCACTTCACGATTACCGAAATCTCTTTGTACTTTAACCACATTTTCCGCAACCGAAAGCACTTGTTCTAACGAACAAAACCCAATACTGGTGGCCACTCTAGGATAGGTTAATTGATCGCCGTGAGAACTCCCCATACCGCCACCCACTAAAACATTAAAACCAATTAATTTTTCATTTTTGATAATCGCAATTAAACCTAAATCGTTAGCATAAACATCCACATCGTTATAAGGCGGTATAGCAATCGCTGTTTTAAATTTTCTGGGTAGGTAGGTCTCTCCATAAATTGGCTCAAAGGTCGATTCAACTTTTTCTCCATCTAACCATATTTCATGATAAGCCTTAGTTTTAGGCAAAAGATGTTCACTGATTTTTTTTGCCCATTCAAAAACTTCGGTGTGAAGCTTTGATGTTTCAGGTAACGGATTACACATGACATTTCGATTAACATCGCCGCAGGCTGCGATTGTATCTAATAGGGATTCATTAATACCTGCTATCGTCTTTTTTAAATTTCGCTTAAAAACCCCATGCCATTGAAATGCTTGACGGGTAGTTAAGCGTAAACTGCCACTAGAATATTTTTCTGCCAGCTCGGCCATCTGAAGGTATTGTTGAGAAGTCGCAACACCGCCAGGAACTCTTGCTCTGATCATAAAAGAATGCAAAGGTTCAAGTTTTTGCTGACGACGTTCAGCCCTAAGATCGCGGTCATCTTGTTGGTAAATACCGTGAAATTTAACCAGCATTAAATCATCATCAGCTACCCCGCCTGTAATTTCATTTTTAAGACTTGGTGTGATGGTTCCTCGCAAATAATTACTATCTACCTTTATTTTTTCAACATCAGAATGCTTGCTAGGGTCAAATTTTGTTTGCACAATGTTCACGTTCTCTGACTCGTTTAAATTCATACTTTCTTTATCTATTATCTGATTCATCACTAGTACACATCTCTTTGATATCGGTTATCTTTTCTTAATTGTTTTAAATAGGCGTCAGCATCGTCTTTACTTTTGTTACCCTGTTGAGAAATCATTTCCAATAAGGTTTGTTGTACGTCTTTTGCCATGTACGTCATGTCTCCACAAACATACAAACAAGCATCTTTTTGATCTAACCATTGCCAAATTTGTGCAGCATTTTCTTTGAGTTTGTCTTGTACGTAGATTTTCTTCTCTTGATCTCTAGAAAATGCAACATCTAACTTAAAAAGATGCTTATCCTTTAACCATTTTTGCCATTCAGTTTGATATAAAAAGTCCGTATTAAAATGGGCGTTACCAAAAAACAACCAATTTTCACCTGTAGAATTATTTTCTTCACGTTCCTGTACGAATGCTCTAAAGGGTGCGACGCCAGTTCCAGGACCTATCATAATGATCGGCTTATCATGCTCTGGTAATCTAAACCGATTATTGGATTCAAGATATATCAAAACATTCTCATCCTCCTCTAACGATTCAATTAAAAACTGACTCGCCATTCCTTTTCTAATCCCTCGTTCATTTTCTGATTGACTCAAACCTACAGTAATATGAAGTTCATCTGGATTAGCACTTTGGCTAGATGAAATGGAGTAAACTCTGGCTTTTACTGCGGGTAACAGATCAACTAATTGCTGTGAACTGATGTTGATTTTTTTGTTCGCAAGCAATAACACATCAATAAACTGATTATTTTTTATAAATTCAGGAGACGTTACCTGCTGTTTAAATTGTTCTATTTCAATTGACTCTTTTTCACTTGGCTTTATGTCACCAAACTCATTGCTTTCCAGTAGAGCAATTATTAAGTCAATGGTCTTTTTGTTAAGTAAAGTTAATTCCAATTTTTCTGAAAGCGTTTTGCTGAGTGATTGCGAAACAGAATTGAATTGTATATTTTCTTCACCAGACAAATTAAGCTGCGACAAAATATTATCAATCAAAGCATTATCATTTTTCGCCCAGATGGCAATACCATCACCGGGCAAATAGCCAAATGTTTCACCTTCTAGTGATAGTTCGATATGATGAACTGTTTTTGATGACCCTTTACCTGTAATTTTTTGGTTTGCAATTACTTTTGCCGTTAGCGGGTTTAATTTGTTAAAATCAATACTTGGTAACTGACTTGCTAAATGATTTAGGTTGGAAGTTAAGTTATGACTAGAATTATCATTAGACTGCTCTTGGATCAGTTTAACCAACTTATTAATCCATAAGTCACTCGATTCTTCATAATCTAAGTCACAATCCAAACGAGCTAGAATTGGTTTAGAGCCAAGCATAGTTAATCGTTCGTCAAAATCTCGCCCAGTTTGACAGAAATGTTCATAACTACTATCCCCCAAGGCCAAAACCGCATGTTGTTTCCCGGTTAACTTAGGCGCTCTTTTACTATGCAACTGTTCGTAAAAATCTATCGCTTCGTCCGGCGGCTCACCTTCTCCATGAGTAGACACAACTAATAATACCAGGTCATATTTTATTAGATCTTTAGTTTTAGTATTGTCCAAGGAATCGATTTTTAGACTTAAAGGCTCATTATTTAACTGATCATGTAATTTTTTTGCTATGGACTCACTATTGCCAGTCTGAGATGCATATAAAACCAATGTTTTTACGCGACTGCTCACACCTTCGTTAGGATCTGTACCTTCTAAATTCTCCCGTTCTAATGACGCATTGGACTTAGCCAAACCTGCACAATAACCGCTCAACCATTGAAGCTGGTTATTATCAAGTTGCTGAAAAGTATTTAACAATTCCTGATTGATTGGTTTTAAAGCAAAAGGAATATTGAGTGGTTTGTTCATCGTTAGCTCTTGTCACATTATTTGACTCTGTAGATCTAATACTACAAAGCTGAGAGAAATCAGCCACTAACGAGATGCTATTTTGAAATAACCAGTTGGAATAGGTAGATTTAAAATCAAGCGAAAAAAAAATCGGCTAAAGCTAAATAAGCGATAGTAGTATTAAATAGTTTCGAATAATTTTTTATAGGGTAAAGGGGTTACTCTTTTTTTCCATTTTTTATGGCATTTTCAATTGCTCCAAGGGTTTTCTTAGATATATGCTTATCCTTATATTCCCGTAAAATCACACTTTCAACACGGCTCAATATTGAATCTATCGAAACATTTTTTTCTTTAGAGTCTTCGACTTGATGTTGTTCAAAAAGATTGATTCGCCTTTCAGTTTGACGACCAAACACCATCAACTTTTCAAAGTAACTATTTTTACCTCTATTTTTCTGAATTGAATCGAGTACTGTACAAATTAAAGAAACGGGACTTAAAATTATATCTCTAAGAGCATCTACTGCCAATTTCACTTGGAAAACTAATAGACGTTTAAATGGTTGTTTTTCATCTATACTTTCATCAAGTTTCATTTTATTTCTTCGATTTTTTGAGGAGGTCTTAAAAAATTTTTGCTCTACTGTATTATATCCCTCATTTTTAAATTCTCATACATCCTCTAAACGCGCTTAATATCTGCACCCAAAATCTGTAACTTCTCTTCAATACACTCATAACCTCGGTCAATATGGTAAATTCGGTCAACAACCGTTGCGCCATCCGCCACTAAAGCGGCAATCACTAAACTTGCAGAGGCTCGTAAATCTGTTGCCATAACTTGCGCGCTTGTAAGTTGTTTAACACCTTTAACAATGGCGTTATTACCTTCAATTTGAATGTCCGCTCCCATTCTATGCATTTCACTGACATGCATAAAACGATTTTCAAAAATCGTTTCCGTCACAATTCCCGTTCCTTCTGCGATGATATTTAGGGCGGTAAACTGCGCTTGCATATCCGTTGGAAAACCTGGATATGGTGCAGTTTTTACATTGACGGCTTTTGGTCGTTTACCATGCATATCAAGCTCAATCCAATCTTTACCGGTTTTTATTTCAGCACCAGATTCTTCAAGCTTTAATAAAACAGAGTCTAATAATGACGGGTCGGTATCACGTATTCTAATTCGTCCACCGGTGACGGCAGCAGCAATTAAATACGTTCCAGTTTCTATTCTATCTGGCATGACATTATGGTGAGCGCCTACTAACTTATCAACGCCTTCAATTGTAATTATATCCGTTCCAGCACCCGTAATTTTAGCGCCCATCGCTATGAGGAAATTGGCTACGTCAACGACTTCTGGTTCTCTCGCTGCGTTTTCTATCACGGTTGTGCCTTTTGCTAAGGTTGCAGCCATTAATATATTCTCAGTCGCTCCAACACTGACGATGTCCATGCAAATACGAGCACCTTTTAAGCCCTGTGGAGCTCTTGCTCTAACATAACCATCAGTAACATCTATTTCCGCTCCCATTGCCTCCATGCCTTTTATATGCAGATCAACAGGGCGAGAACCAATAGCGCAACCTCCGGGCAAGGATACGTCAGCTTCACCAAATCTTGCTAACAAAGGACCAAGAACCAATATGGACGCACGCATCGTTTTAACTAAATCATAAGGCGCTTCAAAAGTAGATATAGTCGCCGTATCAATTTGAACGGTCATGTTTTCACCTAACATAACTGAATTACCCATGACTCCAAGAAGCTCAAGCGTGGTAGTCACATCATTTAAATGAGGTACATTTCCAATCGTCGTTGGACCTTCAGCTAGCAACGTAGCCATTAAAATGGGTAAAGCCGCATTTTTTGCACCGGAAGTTCTTATGCAACCATCTAAACGAGCGCCACCGGTAATTTGTAATTTATCCATTTCTTTCTCTTTCTTATCGATATGTACGTATTTTTTCATTTTATCACTCTATAGCGCCTATTTAAGCTTAATTTACGTCTTAATCACGTATTTAATTAACTATAGATTATAAACCTGTCTAAATTAAGGCCAAAAAATGTGTAATTAGGCTTGTTTTACTCGTTAACTATTACAAACCTAAATCATTTTTAATTCATAATTAAAGTAAAACAAAAATAATTTCTGCTCTTATTGATTTAACTCAGCATGCTCAGACGGCGTTTTAGTTTTGATTGAAAGCGCATGTAATTCGCCACTCGCTATTTCAGTTTGGACCGCTGCGTAAACCATTTGCTGTCTTGCTACGGCCCTTTTACCTTCAAAATCATTAGAAACCACATAGCTTTCAAAATGATTTCCATCACCTGTAATTTCAACAGTTTCACAGTTAATATGGGCTTCAATTTTGGTTTTTATTTCAGATTCAGTCATGGAGATGGCTCGATGTTCTTACGCGGTTAACGCAAAAGTAAAAAAGTTCCTCATTATACCTGAAAAAATTACTAGCTGAAATAATGCCGCATGCAATTTTTAAACAATACTGTATAATCGCCTGCTTTTTGATGCTTAATCAATTCTAAATATTTCTGAAAAAATATGGATGGTACGAGTTTTATCGCGCGTCATTCACTCTTTGAAACATTTGGAACCTTGATTATTTGTAGCTTGGCGTCCACTATATTAGTAAATATTTATATACTAGCTGTTTACCCGACTAAACAATAGAAATTGTTTAGTTACTTAAATTCAAAATATAAATATATCAGCCATCGCCTAGAATAATAGATTGTTAACTCGGAGTTCTATTTTATATGCTGCTTTATTTTGCCATGGTTATTTGCGGAATATCACTACTTGTTTGGAGTGCAGATCGCTTTACCGACGGCGCAGCAGCAATCGCTAGAAACTTTGGAATATCACCTTTAGTCGTAGGACTGACCATTGTAGCAATGGGCTCTTCCGCACCGGAAGTGGTTGTATCTATTAATGCCGCTTTAAATGATACCCCGGGGCTAGCGCTAGGAAATGGAATAGGCTCTAACATAGCCAATATAGCAATGGTACTTGGAATTACAGCCTTAGTCGTACCACTTAAAATCCAGTCGGCTACTTTAAAAAGAGAAATTCCCATACTCTTTTTCTTTATGTTGTTAGTTTTTTACCTTATGTCTGATCTAGTTCTTTCTTTTACTGATGGTGTCATTTTAGTCATTAGTTTAGTCGCCTATATGGGTTGGTTAATATACATTGCCACTAAATCTCGTATAAAAAACAACGGTTCAAATGAAGAATGCGATTTAATGCTAACCGAGATCATTGATGAATTACCGGATGAAATGTCTAACCTTAAAGCGATTATTTGGGTGATTGTTGGGTTAATTATTTTACAAATAAGCTCTAGAATGCTGGTATTTGGTGCAACTAACATTGCCTATATGTATAACGTTAGTGACTTTATTATCGGTATTACAATCGTTGCGGTTGGTACTAGTTTACCAGAGCTTGCGGCGTCCGTTTCTGGTGTTTTAAAAGGTGAGCATGAACTTGCCATCGGCAATGTCATCGGCTCTAATATCTTTAACTTACTCCTTGTCATAGGTCTTCCTGGAATGATTACTCAAGTCGATATCCCACCTGGCATCTTAGAATTCGACTACGCTCTAATGTTTGGTTTGACCGTTGCTATGTCAATCATGGCTTGGGGAAGTAAAGGAAAACCTGGCGAGATCACTCGATTAGAAGGTAGTATTCTACTTAGTTGCTTTATCGGTTATCAGGCTTATCAGTTATTTTTTAATAGTTAATTCTTCAAGATTAAACCTTGAATTCAAGAACGATAAAAGCTGATATGCTTAAACCGATAAATAACTTATAATTCACTTATCCATTTCCATTCAACCACCAGATCATTCAAAAATAAAAATAGCCTATGAGCAACAACTATATCAATCTTGGAAAAGCCGTCGTTGAAATTGAGAAACAAGCTATTGAGGCTCTTTCCGCAAAAATAAATGCAGATTTTGCTCTTGCTTGCGAATTATTACTTGCTTGTGAAGGGCGTATTGTTGTCATAGGGATGGGAAAATCTGGGCATATTGGCAAAAAAATCGCCGCGACACTCGCTAGCACGGGTAGCCCCGCATTTTTTGTTCATCCTGGTGAGGCTAGTCATGGCGATTTAGGTATGATCACAGGAAAAGATGTGGTGATAGCGATCTCTAATTCAGGTGAAACTAACGAAATTATCAGCTTATTGCCTGTTATTAAACGACTTAATGTACCTTTGATTAGCATTACAGGTAAAACCGATTCTACATTAGCTAATTTTGCAGATGTTAATTTGGATGCTAGTGTCGAACAAGAAGCCTGTCCGATGAATTTAGCGCCAACCGCTTCAACAACTGTAACACTAGTCATGGGAGATGCACTTGCAGTCTCTCTTCTTGATGCTAGAGGTTTTACAGAAAATGACTTTGCTTTATCTCATCCAGGTGGAAGTCTAGGAAGGAAACTTCTGTTGAAGGTAGAAGATGTCATGCACAAGGGGAATGACATTCCAATTGTTAAAAATTCCACCAGTGTAAGCGACGCTCTGCTAGAAATGACCAATAAAAGACTGGGTATGACATGTGTCACCAGTGAATCAGGAAAACTGGTCGGTATCTATACAGATGGCGATTTACGCAGAACACTTGCAAATAATTTGAACTTAAATCAAACACTCATTGCCAAAGTCATGACAAAAGGGGGGAAAACTATTTTTTCCGGCCAATTAGCGGCAGAAGCAATAAAGATAATGGAAGACAATGCGGTCAATGCGTTAGTCGTGGTTGACGAAAACCATTCACCAATTGGCGCACTTAATATGTATGATTTATTAAAAGCAGGAGTAGTTTGATAAAATAATGACTGAATTAATTGAAAACTCAAAAAATGATCCAGTGCAAAATTACAGCCCGACTTTACTTGATAAAGCGAAGTTTATAAAACTTGTGATCTGCGATGTAGATGGTGTACTTAGTAATGGAAAAGTATATTTTGGTAATGATCATGAAGAGTTAAAATCATTCAATATCAAAGATGGTCTTGGCATTAAGCAATTATTAAATAATGGAATCCAAGTTGCAGTCATTACTGGGAGAGAATCCAATATTGTTGCAAGAAGATCGAAAGAACTTGGGATCGCCCATGTGTACCAAGGAAAAAAAGACAAAATTGCTAGTTATGATAAAATTTTAAGTGATTTAGATTTAACACCAAAACAAGTCGCACATGTCGGCGATGATTTGCCTGATCTTCCTTTAATGAAACGGTCAGGTTTAGGTATTTGTGTATCAGATGCACACTTTTTTGTAAAACGAAATGCTGATTGGTCTACGTTATCTATTGGCGGCAATGGAGCGGTAAGAGAAATAAGTGATATGCTTTTATATTCTCAAAAAAAGCTTCAAAACATTTTCAACAGTTATATTTCTTAATGATTAGCCAAATTTAATGAATAGACTCAAACTAAATCGCTGGTTAATCGCTTTAATCGCCATTGCAATGTTAGCTCTAGTATTTGATCCGGTTGAAGAAAAAGTACGCATTGAAATTGATAGTGAGCATCCAGAAGCAGACTATACCATGGTAGATGTCACTATCACTCAATATGCAATCGACGGAGTGCAAAAACATAAATTGACTACAAAAAAAATGATCCACTACAATAAACAGATCAATCAAAATGAAGGTGAAGAAAACTCACCAAAAAGTAACTTACTCTATAACCAAGAAAAGACTCAGCTTGACTCGGAAGTATCTATTTTAGTCGAGCCTATAATTACCTATAAAAACCTGCAGAATTATTGGAAATTATCGGCTAAACAAGGGCGTATGATCAATCAACAATCGAAATTATTTTTATCTGAACAAGTAGAATTGATTGAACAAATTAAATTAATTGATACCGAAAATATTCTGAAAATAAAAAGTGATATAGTTAATAGTACCAAAGTCACTACCCACGATTTGGAAATAGATTTGATAACAAAAATAGCATATACCGGGCAAAAGGTTATATTAAAGGCTCAAAATATAACAGCATCAAGCAGTGGTATGAAGATTGATATAGAAAACTCAAAAGTACACTTGCTTTCTAATGTCCGCACTCAATTAATACAGATTAAGAAATGAATAAAAACTCAATGAATTTATATCAATCAATAATCGACATTCGAGACTGTAAGACCCTATTAGGCTCGCTGATACTAATTACTTTTAGCCTTTCATCAATAAGTGATGAATCTAACCCACCGTCATCAAACGAGCCTTTATTAATTCAGATAAATCAAAATAATACTGCAACCACACTAGAATCAACACAATATACTCAACCTATAGTTCCTATTAATTTAAATTCTGATACGACAACAATGGATGGTATTTCACGGGAAATAAAAAACTGTGGAAATGCCCGAATTAGCCAAGGCGATATTAATCTATTGGCTGATTGCATTGTCGCAAAAAAAGGAGCTAAAGGTGAGTATGAATACTTTGAAGCCATAGGTACACCAGCGAGCATAGATATATTTGACCGTGTAAAAAAAGAACACTTGTTTTTAAGCGCTAGCAAAATATTTTATGAAGTAATTAAAGGTAGCTTTGTTGCGACAGGATCTGCAGACTTAGTATTATCGAGTGGTCAAAAGAATGAGGACTCTCCGGACAGGCTTAACATTCAATCTAATCAAATAATCATTGAAAATAATTTAGAAAAACAACGCATGATTAAAGCAAAGGGCACCCCTGTACATTTAGTTATTCGTAGTGAAGGAAATATTGAACTCAACGCAAAATCACTCTATTTGAGTTATTCAACAAAAACCAATGAGTTAAGTTTATTAGATAAAGTAGAAGCCGAACTCGCATTAGGAAAAATAACCGCTGGTGAATTTAGATACAATCACCGAACAAAACAATCCAGCTTTAAAAAGGCTAAAGGCGAACAAATAGTAATCGTTCAAAATCCGAAAGCAGATATAAAGCCAGAACCAGAAAGCAAACCTACAGAAAAACAATAACCCATCGACAAAAAAGACTTTGATATGCAAATTTTGAAAGCTGAACATCTCGCTAAAATTTACTCTGGAAAAACTGTCGTCAAGGACGTTTCGTTTAGTGTTGGTACTGGGGAAATCGTTGGACTACTCGGTCCTAATGGCGCAGGTAAAACCACTTCATTTTATATGCTTGTTGGCTTAGTAAAAGCTAACGGCGGTAGCGTCATGATTGATAACTTAGATATCACTCAATACCCCATGCACGAACGCGCAAAATTAGGTTTAGGCTATCTTCCGCAAGAAGCATCTATATTTAGAAAAATGACAGTAGAAGATAATTTACTGGCGATTTTAGAACTAAACAAATCACTTAATAAACAACAAAGAATTGAAAAAATGCAAAAACTTCTTGAGGAGTTTCAAATTACGCATATTCAAAATAATTTAGGAATGAGTCTAAGTGGCGGAGAAAGAAGGCGAGTAGAAATAGCGAGAGCATTAGCAAACGAACCTAAATTTATTCTTTTAGACGAACCTTTCGCTGGTGTCGATCCGATATCGGTCGGTGAAATAAAAGAAATCATACGACACCTTAAAAAAAGAGGCTTAGGTGTACTAATTACCGATCACAACGTTAGAGAAACGTTAGATGTATGCGAACGAGCTTACATTGTTGAATCTGGTAATATTTTAGCGCAAGGCACACCAACAGAAGTTCTTAATAATCAGCAAGTGAAAAAAGTATATCTGGGAGAAAATTTTAGAATATAAGAATGCCAAGAATTAAATTATGAATAGTTTGAAAAACACAAATGGTTAAGTAAAAATAATAACACTATTTTAACGGCAAAACCCAACAAATCTAATCAATTTTGCGCCTCAACTTGTCAGCTGTCAATGCAATATTCCTTTAAATCGAATTCAATCTTATCTAGCTGATTTTAATAGTAAAAACTCGTTAAATTGGTACTTATTTTGAAAAAATTAAAGGATTAAACTTGAATAGTCCTCTTTTTATGACCATACTGATTACTAAGGAAACAACAAATTAATATAGCTCTCGATTGACCGATTAATGGACTTATAAATCACTTGAAACAATCTTTACAAATAAAAATGGGACAGTCATTAACTATGACGCCTCAATTGCAACAAGCGATAAAGTTGTTGCAATTATCCTCGTTAGACCTAGAAGCCGAGATTCTTGATATTATTGAGTCAAACCCT
Source organism: Polaribacter sp. (assembly GCA_047633355.1). GTDB lineage: Bacteria > Pseudomonadota > Gammaproteobacteria > Enterobacterales > Kangiellaceae. The sequence goes on along the minus strand of JBLIBL010000053.1, from coordinate 9,162 downwards.
TTATTGGAAATGCAAGAGAGCTCAGCCTCAACCGATTCAAAAGAAGAGCCTAGTACAACTCAAACAGAAGCAAAAATAAATCAAGAAATTAATGAGACGGACTCTAGTGAAGCAATAAAAAGTGACACAATTGATGATGAAATGATTGGTGATACCGAATGGGAAGATTGGGGATATACCAATCAAACTAGCTCGACCCAGACAAGTTCTCAAACCAGTTCCCAAAAAAATGATGACGGTAACCAAATGGATTACCAGGGCGAAACTTCAGAGAGTTTGAGGGAGCAGTTACTTTGGCAAATCAACATGACATCTATGTCAGAGTTAGACAGAGCCATTGCAATGATTCTCATAGATTCTATTGATGAATCGGGTTTTATGAAGGCCGATCTGCAAGATGTTTGTGACATGCTTAATCAAGATAACAATGTTCATCATATTGAAACGGCTATTTCTAAAAATATTGATGATGCGACAATTGAACATCAGCAAGAACAAGCTGTCATTATTGAAGAAGTTGAGTCAGTACTACACCATATTCAAAGCTTTGAACCGGCAGGGATTGGCGCGAGAGATTTACAAGAATGTTTACTCATTCAATTGAAAAAATTACCCGAAGAAACTGCACATCTCCATTTAGCGAACAAGGTCTTACAGCATCATTTTCAGTTTCTTGCCAATCGCAACTATCGTCAGTTAATTAAAGAGTCAAAACTGAGCGAAGAACAATTAAAAAATGCACTGGTATTAATCCAAAGCCTCGACCCAAGACCGGGTAACCAAATCAATCAAAATAGTGCTCAATATATTAAGCCTGATGTGTATGTTCGTAAAGATACAAAAGGTAAGTGGCATGCTACACTCAATCCTGATGCCACACCAAAACTAGACATAAACAAGACTTATGCTTCTTTAATAAAAAGGGCCGACAATAGCAAAGATAATCAATTTTTAAAGAATAATTTACAAGAAGCAAAATGGTTCATTAAAAGCCTTCAAAGCAGGAATGACACATTATTAAAGGTCACTTCTTCCATCATTGAAAAGCAAGTCGGCTTTCTTGAATATGGTGAAGAAGCGATGAAACCCTTGGTATTGCATGATATTGCAGACGAGGTAGAAATGCATGAATCAACGATTTCCAGAGTAACCACTCAAAAATTTATGCATACGCCTAAGGGTATTTTTGAATTGAAATACTTTTTTTCAAGTCACGTTTCAACTGATTCTGGCGGTGAATGTTCATCAACTGCCATTAGAGCCGTTATTAAGAAGCTAATATCAGCCGAAAATCAAACCAAACCTTTGAGTGACAGTAAAATTGCAATATTACTTAAAGATCAAGGAATTAAAGTAGCAAGACGCACGGTTGCAAAATACCGTGAAAGTATGGCAATCCCGCCATCAAATGAACGCAAATCTCTTTTTTGATTGTTCAATAGATTTAAATTAGCAAAGAGGTTTACTTATCCATCCACTAACGAAGGAAGATAACTATGCAAATCAGCGTAACAGGTCACCACTTAGATTTAACCGATGCATTAACCGATTATGTTAATGATAAGTTCAAGCGCTTAGAGAGACACTTTGACCACATTAATAATGTACATGTTGTTTTAGTAGTTGATAAGGCAAGGCAAAAGGCCGAAGCAAAACTCAATGTTAATGGTGGTGAAATATTTGCCACAAGTGAAGACGAAGTTATGTATGCGGCAATCGACTCGTTAGTTGATAAGCTTGACAGACAAGTTATCAAACATAAAGAGAAGTTGATTCGTCATTAATTAGTCATGAATCAATCATTTTAATACAATGTAACAAGTATTGAGCAAAAATAGACGGTTATGTACTACGGCTAGAATTCATCAATTCTAAAAACCGTTCTATTTATCTAAGTTAATGATGTAAATAAGGGTGCGTTTAATAGTGGCTATGCTAAAATAATATCAAGCGCACCTAAAACATTTCATTAAGCTATCCACATGAATATTTGTCAGTTACTTTCACCAACATCAACTCAATGTTGTGATAAAACGACCAGCAAGAAAAAAGTTCTCGAGAAGATTAGCGAGATGATGGCTGAATCGACTGATTGCAAAGAAAAATTAATTTATGAAAGCCTTTTAAGCAGAGAAAAACTTGGCACAACCGCACTGGGAGAAGGCATTGCAATCCCCCACGCACGAATTAAAACTTGTCAATGTGCAACCGCTGTTTTTCTACTTTTAGATAAACCAATTGACTATGATGCCCCCGATGGCAAACCTGTAGATATAATATTTTCTATTTTAGTACCAGAAAACGCAGGTAATGCTCATTTACAACACCTTGCAAAAATCGCAAAACTACTTTCTGACCATCAGACAATCTCTCAAATTAGACATGCTCATAGTGATGAAGCCTTGTATGAAATTCTAGAGAAAGCCGCTGATAAATTGGCTGACTAAGATAATAAAAGGAAATAAGTTTATGAAAAGGATATTTGTTAGTGGAAGGTCGGGATCAGGCAAAACGGTTGCTTTAAGAGCATTAGAAGATCACGGGTTTTACTGTGTTGATAACATTCCTATTAAACTGATCCCTGAACTACTTAATCAAACAGAAAATAAATATCCAGAGTTAGCCGTAGGTATTGATGCCAGAAATGTTCCAGCAACAGTCGGTGAATTTGATGAAATAATGCAGCTTCTCAGGAGTCGCGAAAAAGAGTTTCAGGTTATATTCATTGATGCGAGTAAAGAAACACTTCTTAAACGTTTTAGCGAAACTAGACGCCGACACCCATTAACCGCTAGCGGACTTTCACTCTCTGAAGCGATAGCTGAAGAGAAAAAACGATTAGAGCCTGTGGCGAGATATGCTCAATTAGTAATAGATACAACCACTAAAACACCACATGAATTATGTGAAACAATTATAAATCGAGTCATTGGGGAAAAAGAAGCACGTTTAAGCATACAATTTAAATCCTTCGGCTTCAAAAATGGCGCTCCAACCGATGCCGATTTTGTATTCGATGCTCGTTGTTTACCAAACCCTTACTGGGAAGAAAAGTTGAGAGGTTTCAACGGCAGAGATAATGAGATAATTCAGTTTTTAGAAGAGTACCCGCAAGTGCAAGAATACTTTTGGCAACTTAAAACATTCTTGCATACTTGGATCCCAAGGTTCGAAGAAGGCAATCGTAATTATTTAACCATAGCAATAGGATGTACAGGTGGACAACATCGTTCTGTTTATATGGTTGAGAAACTCGCTAAACATTTTAAAAAATTATTCTCAGATACACAAATTAGACACCGAGAATTAAAAGTTAATCGTAGATTCGATAAAAAAGATGCATAGCTCTTCAAAGAAAAGTATCACTTGTGAAATAGTCAACACAAAAGGCTTACATGCTCGAGCTGCCGCACGAATTGTAACAACTGCAAATCAGTTTGAATCTATAGTCACTGTAAGTCATAAAGAAAATATAGCCCCAGCTAATAGCCTTATTAAATTATTAACTCTAAATGCGCCAAAAGGTTCGGTACTTATATTTGACAGTGAAGGATTAGATTGTGAACAAGCCTCTGAAGCATTGAAGCTTTTAGTGACTTCTGGTTTTGATGAATAAAATGAGTATTTTGAATATTTATCAATCTCAAGTTTAAGATTTAAATACTGCTCTTTCCCAGATCCAATAAAAACCAAATTACTCCACAAAAAATAATCAAAAGTAAAACCAATTTACTATATTTGGGCGATGATTTTGATTCGGAAATTTGCGACTTTAACTGGTGTTCTATCATCATATTTCGAGCTGGTCTTATTTTTTGGTTTAGCGCTTTATCAGAATCTGAATCTGACAGGTTGGTAGATTTTTTATTTTTATTGTTTGAGCGATTCGAGATTTCATCAGAATCATTCAAATTTCTATTTGAATGATTATTTAATTGATTTTTTTATTTTGATAGTTGCTCATGCCTCTGATTTTTAACTCTAGCATCATTGGCGTCTGATATACCAATACTGGGTACGATTAATGCTTCAACACCCACTCCAAGCAACTTGCTTTTTAATTTATCTGCATGTATTTTAGAAAGAGATTTTTTCAATACTATCCTTTCCCCAGAAAAACATCGCTCAACTTTTTCAGCGGAAAGTTTGAACTTCAACACAAAAACGTTTTTCACATCTTCTAAAGAAAAATTTCGTTTATGGCTCCGGCATAAACAACATCATATTATCGCACTTCTGACACGCTCTAGCTTCCCTTATTCCCGTTTCTACAAACCTTGCGATCTTAAATACTCTTCATATCGACCTTCATAATGCGTGATACCATTCGGCTGCATATCCAAAATATGGGTTGCTAAAGAGGAAACAAACTCACGGTCATGGGATACAAAAATCAAAGTTCCTTCATAATGTGCCAAAGCCAAATTTAACGCCTCAATCGACTCCATATCCATATGGTTAGTCGGCTCATCCATCACCAAAACATTTGGCTTAAGTTGCATTAACTTACCAAACATCATTCGCCCTTTTTCGCCACCTGATAATTTATGAACTGATTTTTTAATATCATCTTGTGAAAATAGCATTCTCCCTAATACACTTCGAATAGCTTGTTCATCTTCGCCTTCTCGACGCCATTGATTCATCCATTCGTAAACTGTCATATCCTCTGAAAAATCTTGGTTATGGTCTTGACCGTAATAACCAATTTTCACATTCTCAGACCATTTCACTTCGCCCGATTTCAGCGCTAACTCTTCTATCAAAGTTTTGAGAAACGTTGTTTTACCAATTCCATTGGGTCCAATAATAGCGACCTTTTCCGCCACCTCTAGCATTAAATTAAAGTCTTTAAATAGCAATTCATCATAACCATTGGAAACATTTTCCAACTCTAACGCCAACCTGAATAATTTTTTCTCTTGTATGAATCGAATAAAAGGACTGACTCTGCTTGAAGCTTTAACTTCCGCTAATTCAATTTTCTCTAGGCGTTTTGCTCGAGAAGTCGCTTGTTTTGCTTTTGACGCATTTGCAGAAAAACGGCTAACAAAAGATTGCAATTCAGCCATTTCAGTCTTTTTCTTGGCATTGTCAGAAAGTAAACGCTCACGTGCTTGAGTTGCAGCAGTCATATATTCATCATAATTACCCGGAAACATTCTAATTTCGCCATAATCTAAATCAGCCATGTCAGTGCAAACGCTATTTAAAAAATGACGGTCATGAGAAATGATAATCATTGTGCATTGTTTTTGTGTGAGGATTTCTTCAAGCCATCGTATCGAGTTAATATCCAAGTTATTGGTTGGTTCGTCTAGCAACATGATATCAGGATCTGCAAATAAAACTTGAGCTAAAAGTACGCGTAATTTCCATCCAGGAGCAACTTCGCTCATAAAACCAAAATGTTGTTCAGTTGGTATGTCTAATCCTAATAGCAATTCTCCAGCACGGGACTCTGCCGTATAGCCATCCATTTCGGCAAATTGTGTTTCTAAATCAGCGACTAACATTCCTTCATCTTCACTCATTTCTGGCAAAGAATATATTCGATCTCGTTCTAACTTAATATCCCATAATTCTTTATGCCCCATCATCACCGTATCAATAACAGAATATTTTTCATAAGCAAATTGATCTTGCTCTAATACACCAATCCTCTCATTTGGATCTTTTACCACTTGCCCGGATGACTGTTCTAATTTACCTGAAAGTATTTTCATAAAAGTAGATTTACCACATCCGTTTGCCCCAATCAGGCCAAATCGACGTCCATTGGTAAATTTAATTGATATGTTTTCGAATAGAGGTTTTACACCAAATTGCATTGTAATATTAGCGGTAGATAACAAAAGAATAGCCTTGTAATTTGAACTTAAAAACAGTTGAACTGCGCGAGACACTGTAAATATTTAGGAGCGTCATTTAAGGCGCGCATTCTAGCCTAATTTGAGTAAAAAGTAACCAACAGATTGAATTGAAGTAATGGAGAAATAATGTGCCTATTGCAAAGATTTTACTGATTGATCAGCCCATTCAACAGAGTCTAAATAATATTGTCGTAATTTTTGATTAACCATCGTAAAATTATCCAACTCATCAAACCTAAACTGCTCATAAGCTAACACAATATCTAAGATCTCACCATGTCGACCTTCATGATCTAACAAAGCAAATTTAATCGCAGAGCTTAAAATCACTGTATCGAGTAAATCAGTCATAGGAGTATCCATCAGCGCATCTAATACAGAAAACAAACCGACAATGAAAATTTTTGGTTGAATGTCTGGATGTAACTCTTCGGCTAACAACTCACACATTCTTGCTCTTGTTAATGCGACGACAATCAATTCATTTGGTTTATCTTTTCCCATGCGAGACATCAAAATCAACGATAACCATTTTTTGATATTATCCTGCCCCAGTAGAACCACTGCATCTTTGATTGAGTCCACTTCACAGCGCAATGAAAACGTGGCGCTATTGATATATCTTAGTAACTTATAAGAAAGAGCCACATCCTGGTATAGTATTGTTTGAAACTCATCATAATCTAAATCTGGACTTTGTATCTTGTTAAGCAAATTCAAAACGACTGTTTTATTTGAAACAACCTGTTTTTGTTTTACTAGTTGTGGTTTACAAAAAAAGAATCCTTGTATATAGTCAAAACCTAATTCTATACAAAGCTCTTTCATTTCTTGTGTTTCAACTTTTTCCGCTAAAATTTTTATATGTTCAAATTGCCTAAATCGCGCATACTCTTCTCTTACTAGCTCTTCAGATAGTGCAATGACATTAAGCTTTACAATATCAGCAAGCTCAAACAAAGGTTGAAGGGAGTCCCTATAAACAAAGTCATCCAGCGCAATCTTAAAACCTTGCTTTTTTAATCGTTTAAGCCCGTCAATCACTTCAGGTGTTGGTTCAACATCCTCTAATATTTCCAAAACAATTTGACTATTAAAAAGAGGTGTTAATGATTCATTGATAATAAATTCTTTGGGTAGATTAATAAATGCTAGCGTACTTCCTACAAGACTATCGATACCGATATGCATAAAAGCATTGAGAATAGTTTCACAAGTTGCTTGATTGGCATCATCTATTATTGCTTCATTTACCGCGCCATTACGATAGAGAAGCTCATAGCCAAAAACTTCAAAGCTCTTGTTATAAATAGGCTGTCGCGCAATATAGAGATTTTCCATGAGTATACAATTAGTTTTTTAAACGTTTAACTGAGCACTAGCTTTTAGTGTTTCATAGATACACTATCAATCTTAGATCATTTATTCGTATTTTGCTAATTATTAATAAAATCTAAGGGTGAATGAAAAGAGAGAATTAAGCCATATACAATCACAACTAAACAGCCATTTATTATTTTTTCAATTCTAAGGTATAATCCTTAAACCAAACGTCCAAAGTAACTAATGCTTGCAAATTGAGCGCAAAACACTTGATTCACAAAAATATGAATAAATTTGACTTAAAATCCCTAGAACAGAACTTTAAACAAGAGAATATAAAAGATTCTTTTGAGGAGTTATATCATTGTTTAGGCTTTATAGTATCTGTTGCGTCCTGCCCTGAAATGATAGAACCTCATGAATGGGTAGATGAATTAATCATCACAGAAGATGGCAAGCCTCGTTTTATTAACGAAGAACAGGTTCATACCATCACAGCTAATTTAATTGCCTGGTGGAATGAGTGTAACGAATGTTTTGAAGATGCTCAAACAATTCAACTACCAACAAGCTTAGGTTTAACACCGTCAGGTAAAGCCAACAAAAAACTACTCAATTTCGCACTAGGATATTTGGATGCCTTTGAATGGTTGTCTAAATGCTGGCAAGCAAAACTATCTAAGGAAGATGATGAAGCGAATAGAACCGTAGCAGTACTCAACTTTATAATGGCTCGTTTTATAAGTGAAAAATCAATGCAAGAAGAAGAGCCTGAGATGATAGAGCAATTACCTGATATTGAAGGTTGTGTAAAAGTTTTACCCAATTTGATTTCTGGCGTCGGTATTTTAGGAAAAGATTTGTATTTGGATAATATGCTAGAAGAAAAAGAGCCACCAGAAACAACAACATTTTATAATGAGCATCGCGCAGTTGGAAGAAATGACCCCTGCCCTTGTGGTAGTGGGAAGAAATTTAAGAAGTGCTGTTTGCATTAGTCCATCCATGGACATAAGCAATTAATTTTGAAGCATTCATCAGCTAAAAACCAATCTACTTGACGCACTTATTATTTACAATCACATTCTATTGTACGTTTTTACATACACGCTCTTTTTTTGAAATTTCCACGTGGACGCTATAAGTTATAGCTCAGCTCGCGCAAATTTAGTCTGTATAATGGAAAAGGTATGCTAAGACCATGCACCAATAATAATAACGCGTAAAAGTGAAAACCCTGTAGTTAGTGCCTGAATCATACTCTGACTTAGAGGTTGACGACAAATGGTTGAAGGTCTTTCCAGGAAAACTCAACAACCCAAAAGTCAAAACACAACGCGATTTAATAATGCAAGCCATCATCAAAGACCCTGATTTATTGGCGGTCTATCGAGAAAGATTAGGAAGTTTGTCGTGGTTAATGAGACGTGTCTATAAGATGACTGTCAGTAATGTTTTGTGCATCATTATGGTGCCTTGTGCAATAGAACGATGTGAACCAAGTTTCACTTGGTAAGTAGCTGTTTTAGTATACTGAAGGGATATTTGAGATTTATTTTCATATTTTTATATTATCGCCATTTTAGCGTCTCGTTTTCCGAGATAAATCTGCCATTTTATTGGGTCTTTACTTTTATTAATGGTGATCGCCTCGTTCACTTTTACTTGATGAGATAAACTACCATTATTCAATAATGTCGGTAATGTTCAGCTCAATTAAGTTCTTTTTCTGAAGAACCGTTTGCCCATTTTGCCCACCACAAGCGCTAATGGTTAAAAGAAGAAGCAAAAAATAGAATTTCATAGTTTTTTTGCAAATAGTCTTTTATTTAACTTAAGTAGTTTAAAACATAACTCTAATAAATATTAACAGATAGACAAGCGCGATGACTGTCGCTATTCTAAAGATTAAAATTTAGGTACAAAAGAATATATATGGATTTAACAAAATTCAAAACAAAAGAAA
>JBLIBL010000052.1:0-22504 GCA_047633355.1 Polaribacter sp. | reverse complement strand
CTTAACCGAGTAGGAAGTTAATGCGATTTAAGATGCGAAATCTAAAAACATGAAAGAAGAAATATTATTCAGCGTATCCCCTCAAGAGAGTCGAGCAGCCGTTCTTGAAAATGGCATGTTGCAGGAACTTTTTATTGAGAGGGCTTCAAGTCGAGGACTGGTAGGGAATATCTATCGCGGTAAAGTGATCCGGGTATTGCCAGGTATGCAAGCTGCTTTTATCAATATTGGAAGAGAGCGATCGGCATTTTTACATGCCGCAGAAATATTACCGATTCCAGAAACAGAAATAATCGAGGATAGTGCTAACCCAGCACAAGACATCAGAGAGTTATTGCACGACGGGCAAACAATAACAGTACAGGTTATCAAAGATGAGTTAGGAACTAAAGGCGCACGTTTAACCACTCATTTAACTATCCCTTCTCGTTTTTTAGTATTGATGCCAGATAACCAACATATAGGAATTTCTCAACGAATAGAGGATGAGGACGAACGTCAAAGATTAAAAAATATTATTCTTAATGAACGTGAACAATTTAAAACGCGTCAGTTTAAAGCGAAACAGCCCCAAAACAAAAATTCAAAGGCTAATCTCGCTAATGGATTGCATGGTTATATTGTACGCACCGCTGCGGAAGGTGCTGAATTTTCGGAATTAGTTGCAGATGTTACCTTTTTAAGTAAGCTTTGGGAAAAAATTGGGAGTAGAATTCAAAAAGCTAAAGCGCCGAGTTTAGTGCATGAAGATCTTGATCTTGCACGAAGGTTTGTAAGGGATCTAGCTCCTTTGCATGTTGAAAAAATTCGCATTGATTCAGAGCTAGTACATAGTAAACTGTTAGAATTCCTAAATGAATTTACCCCAGACTTGATCGATTGTTTAGAGTTGTATACTGGTGAAAGACCTTTGTTCGATCTTTTCAATGTAGAAGATGATATTGAAAAAGCACTAGAACGAAAAGTGAATTTAAAATCCGGTGGATATCTAGTCATCGAACAAACGGAAGCTATGGTAACAATTGATGTTAATACCGGGGCTTTTGTCGGATATAGAAATTTGGAAGACACCGTTTTCAAAACAAATTTAGAAGCTGCTTCGGCTTTAGCACGGCAAATTAGATTACGGAATCTGGGTGGAATGATCATCATTGATTTTATTGATATGAAAGAAGAAGAACATAAAAGACAAGTTTTACGCACGCTTGAAAAGGCAATTGTAAAAGATCGAGCGAAAACTCAAATTTCTGAAGTGTCTTCACTCGGCTTGGTTCAAATGACAAGAAAACGAAATCGAGAAAGTTTAGAACATACACTTTGTGAAACCTGCCCGACTTGCGATAGTCGAGGAAGTATAAAAACCGCGCAAACTATTTGTTATGAAATATTACGCGAGTTACATCGTTCTGCTATGGCATATGATGCAACAAAATATTTAGTTTTGGCATCTCAAGAAGTGGTGGATAGAATGTTAGATGAAGAGACTGCACATATCGCGGAACTTGAATCGATGATTAACAAACCAGTAAGGTTTCAAGCGGAACCTTTGTATACTCAAGAGCAATTTGATGTTGTACTTATTTAAACATAACGAGACGATTAAACGTTATGTCAAATAGTAATACACAACAGTCGCTTTTTTTAAAAGTGTTTAGTTTTGCCATCAATAAAATATGGCTATTATTTTCTATTTGTATTATTAGCTTAGCGACAATTTTTCTGCTACTTGAATTGGCTCTTCCAGAAGTTAACCGCTATAAACCTGAAATTGTTAACTGGCTCGAAAACAATTATCAAATCGATATTAAAGTTGATACTATTTCGGCTGAATGGTCTTCAACTGGACCAAGCCTTTCACTCATTAATTTTTCAGTTCTTTCCGATGATAAAAAATTCAAAGTGTTTGAAGTTGGTTCTCTTTCTATTGATTTCGATTTACTTGCATCCGTTTTAAATAGGGAGTATTCAACCCATTCAATACAACTGAGAAATGCCAACATTCGTTTCTATATTGATCGAAAGTTGGGAGTTAAATTGAACGCTTTTACAAAAACTACCAATGAAATAGAAGAACCAGAGAAAACTTTTGTTGATAGCCGTCAAATTGAAGATGCGAGCAAACGTTTTTTTGATTTATTAGTCGCTCAGAAAAAAATTGAAATACGAAATTCAAATCTTGAACTAATGACATTAGAGGGAGCTAGCTTTAATTACAAAGTAGAAAACTTAGCTGTAAAAAAATACGCAAACAATCACCAACTTGTCGGTCAGTTAGAACACGTAACCGATTCAGTAAAACACTCGAACTCTATTAAACTAATTGCTGAGATTTTTCATGGTGATGAAGAAAAAAATAATTACACAAACCTCTACATCGATGTAGATAAAATCGATTTAGCAAGTCTGCCAAAAATAGGACGTTTTTTTGATAAAGGAAATTTATCGAATAATGGGGGGCATAATAATGTCGTGGGAGATAAGGATTCAGAGTTAATCGATGATACTGAGATTGATGTTACTAAAATGGATACGACTGGACCAGATGTGAGAGAGTCAATAGCATCATTGCATATGTGGTCTAGATGGCAAAATAGACACTGGCAGTCAGTGGATGCTCAATTTGATTTGAGCGGAGGTAAAGATTTGTCCGCTATTTTGTCTTGGCGTAACGACGATTATCATCATGGCTACGCTACTTTACATAATTTAACTATTAATAACTCGAATGTCAAAAATAATAATATTATTCGAGATGACGGTGATGTTCTAGGTGCGAGTGAAGGGCTGAAAGAATATAAATCGCCACAGTTAGGCAACATAGTTTTCAAATACTTACATGAAGAAAAAGAAAATATTTCATGGGATATCTTAATAAATAACTTTGATTTATCACCGCTTCTTAATTATTTACCATTGGTTCTATCTAATAATGTAGATGGAATGGATTGGCTAACTAATAGTGAAGCGTCTTTAAAGCTAGAGCATCTTAAAGTAAAACTCACTAAAAACAAACTGAGATGGGCTAGTTCGGATTTGACAGCAGAATTTTCAAAGTTAAAAATAAAAAATAAAATAAACATCCCTACATTTTCTAAGTTGAAAGGTTGGCTATTGTTTGATCTAGATAAACAAGTCATTCAAGGTGAAGTTGGCATTGAAGGTGAAGGTGGTTTAAGTGAGTTGGTTATTGATGAGTTGTTCCGAGAAATAATTCCAGTGGAACAATTTAGTGTCAATGTTATGAGTGATTTAAGTAGCGGTTTTAATGAACTTAATATAACAGATTTAGTTTTTGTAAATACTGATTTGGAATTAAATGCTTCTGCTAAATTTTACTTTGATAATGAAAAACCGAATTTAAGCCTTAAAGCAAAAATACTTAGGGGGAATGTCTCGCAGACATCTCGGTATTTGCCAACCGGTATTATGTCCGAAAGCTTGGTTGAATACCTTGATTCGAGTATTAAGAAAGGTAAGTTAATTGAGGCGGATGCTATTTTAAGAGGACCCATAGAAGAATTTCCTTATCCCAATAGTTCTGGCGTGTTTGCGGTGTTAGCGAAAATTGAAAATGTTAACTACCAATACCTACCTGCCTGGCCTCTAGTGACAAAAGTAAAAGCCAATCTACTATTTGAAGGCAATGGAATGGAGATCAAAGCTGTTGCTGGTGAATCTTTAGATAACAAATTAAATTCAGCGGTTGTGGGTATTGCAGATATGAGTTCGGAAGATGCGATTTTAGAACTTGATTTGGATATTGATAGCTCTAATAATCAGGGCAGAGAGTTTTTGAAACAATCGCCTCTGGATTTTATATCGAATGGTTTGGAGTCTTTAGATTTTCATGGTGAGATGAAAACAAAAATTGTATTAACTGTGCCTCTATCTGATGATTCAAGTGCTAATACGGATAATAAAACCTCAGATTCAGAAATTAGTTTGTTAGGGAGTGTTCAACCTATTAGTCAGAAATTTAATTTGAGTTTACCTTTTGTTCAAGTTGGTTCCGTTAAAGGAGAACTAGCGTTTAACGAAAAGGGAATTATACAAAGTGAAATGTCTGGCCATGTCAACAATCAATTGATTCATGCAAAAATTCAGTCGGTTGACAAATATGATGCTGTTAATAAAGAATACACTTTTATGGAACTTGACTTGAAAGGTGTATTTTCTAGTTCTACGATTGACCAGTTTGTTGATGGTAACTGGTCTGAATTCGCATCAGGGCAATCTGACTTCATAAGTAAAATAATTTTTATAAATAATGACAATGCGAAACTAGGTTCTAAGAATAAGAGTCAATCGCAGTCTAAAATCAAAGTTAATTTTAGTTCGGACCTAGCGGGTGTCTCGTTCGAGATGCCGGACTTTTTAAATAAGAAAAAAAGTAAGTCGACTCCGTTTAAATTGGATTTAACATTTTTAAAGAGTGAAACAAGTCAATCACAGATGGGGTATGTTGACTGGAATGGTTTTAATGTTGAGTGGTTGATAAAACCTGATAATGAATATAGTGCTTTCATCAATATCATTGATAACGATGTAAGTACGGAAGATGTAGAAGAGGATAGTAATGAAGTCTTGGATATGAAAAATGATAAAGTTAAAGTCGTTACTACTCAAACTCAGTCCGGTTGGAACTACCCTAATGGTATAACAATGCAAGGAAGAGTAAATCAAGTTGATTTGATAAAATGGATGGATTTCATAGAAAAAATTAAAATTAATTATTCTTTGGCGTTAGACTCTACAGATATTAGTGTCAAAAACAGTGATAGAAATGTGGAATGGACCGTTAATAAATTGGATTTGTCAGTCAAAGAAATTTTGATACCTGGGGTAAAAGAAGTATCTTTGGTAAAATTAAATGCAGATAAATATCTTGAGTTGCCATGGCGTTTAATCTTGAAAAGTCAGCAAGGAAATATAGATGTTATTTTTGATGAAGAAAACCCATGGTTGATAAATGCAGCTAATATAGATCTTGATTTTGTAGATACGACAAATGTGATTGAGGCTTTTGATGAATTAGATAATGAGAAGCTAGAGACTAAGAATCTAGAAAACGATAAATTAGTAAAGCAGAAACTAACAAAAGAGCAATCCGAACGCCATTTAGCCGTTTATACATCTTTGCCTGAAATGGATTTACGTTGTAACTCTTGTAAGTTTAATCAAAAAAATGTAGGAAGCTTTAGGTCAAGCATAAGAAAAAATATAGGTGATAATCATAGTATTATCCTCAAGGCTAAAGCTGATAAAGGTGAAGAACATCAACTTTCGCTCAGCGCAATATGGTCTATGGTATTATCAGAACAAATTGAAAATGAATATTTAGAGGAAACAAATATAGATTTCACGTTATCTACTAATAACGTCGGTACAATGTTAAAGAGTTGGGGATTTAAACCGAGTGTTGAAGATAGCAAAGGTAAAGTAACCGGTAACTTGAGTTGGGCAAATAGTCCTTGGCGAGTTGAATATAAAGAATTAAGTGGTTTTGCTCGACTGGATTTTGGTAAAGGCTACCTATCTCAAATAAGCGATGCAGACGGCAGGATAATCGCATTGTTTAATTTAAAGTCAATATTGCGAAAATTAACCTTTGATTTTAAAGATGTATACAAAAAAGGTTTCTTTTATGAATCAATGGGCGGAACAGTTGAGATTGATAATGGCATTTTATCAACCTACGATACCAGTATTAAAGGAAACGTTGCTGATGTTTTACTTTTCGGGACAACCGATCTAATAACTGAAACAGTTGAGCAACATGCTATTGTGTCGCCACATATTACCTCCAGTGTTCCTGTTTTAGCGGCTTGGGCGTTAGAACCTACTACAGGCATTATTCTCTATTTACTGAATAAAATTATGGAACCCGCTATCGATGTTGCTACTCAAATTGATTACCGCGTTCACGGTAGTTTTGATAAACCGATTGTTGATGAAATTAAGAAATCAAAAAAACGAGTTAAGATCAATTTGGATGACGCGGGTATTACGAAAGAACAAAAGGATTCTCTAACTCAAGAGCTTACAAAAGATGTTGGCGAACAAAAAAATGAAGCGATTGAAACGATAAATAAAACTGGAACTGGAACTGGAACTGGAACTGCGACTGCGACTGAGAAGAATAAATCTAATATTAAAATAGATGTTATTGACAAAGAAAGTGTAGGGAAAGATGCTACTGAGAAGAGATCTATTGAAACTACTGTTATAAAAAAGGATGGAGATAATAATGGTTAGTGAACTTGTCATTGCAAGTATTCAAATGAACTCTTGCGCTAATTTTGAATTAAATATAGATACCGCTTTATCACTCATTAGTGACGCTACAAATGCTGGTGCTGATATGATTGTGTTGCCTGAATACTTTGCATTCATGGGCCTTAAAGAAACCGATAAGTTTGAACATGTTGAGTCGCATGAAAGCGGCTCTATGCAAAAATCTATGATCCAGTCTGCTATTGATAATAATGTCTGGATAATTGCAGGGACACACCCGATTGAATCAAATGAAAAGAAACGTCCGTTTGGACGCTGTTATGTCTTTCAACCGGATGGCAGAGTTAATTGTTGGTACGATAAAATTCATCTATTTGATGTAGAGGTCAATGATAGTACTAAAAACTACTGTGAGTCTAAATACTCTAAAGCTGGACATTCTCCCGTTATATTTGAAACGCCTTGGGGGAAAATAGGTTTAGCTGTTTGTTATGATTTGCGCTTTCCAGAACTATTTAGAAATATGGCAAAGGATGGATGTGAAATATTTATAATGCCTGCGGCGTTTACTTACGCTACAGGAAAGGCGCATTGGGAAATTTTGATAAGAGCTAGAGCCATTGAAAATCAATGTTATTTTATAGCATCAGCTCAAACAGGTGTACATGAAAATGGTAGAGAAACTTGGGGTCATTCAATAGTGGTGTCTTATACTGGAGAGGTTTTAGCTGAATTAAAAGAAGGGAGCAGCTATATTTTGCACTCAATTAATAGAGCATCTCAACATCAGAGCCGTATTGATTTTCCTGTATTAATGCATGCTAAAATAATAAATTAATCACAAAGTGTTATAAAGTGAAAATATTAAAAAGTGAAAAAATATGAATGAAAAAATAATCAGCAACAGATCTGAAATTGATTCTAAAGAGAGTTTAATTACATCTGGGAGTGAATCAACATTTCTCAATGAAATAGCTATTGATCGATCAGATATTGATAGAATTCTTTCGTCAATGTCAAATCACAAAATTGACTTTGCGGAACTTTATTTTCAATCAGTTCGTCAAGAGTCTTGGTCTTTAGAATCGGGGATTGTTAAAAGTGGTAGTTACTCTAGCGATAAAGGCGTTGGTGTAAGAGCTGTTAGCGGTGATAAAACAGGGTTTTCATATACTGAGGAATTGGATTTAAGTTCGCTAATGAATGCAGCGTCGGCATCAAAATCAATCGCCAAGTCGGGTAAAAGTACATTTTCTCAAATAGCTAAGTCGAATGATAAAGTCCCTTTAGCTTATCAAGCAAATGACCCCCTGATGAGCATTACGGAAAAAGAAAAAATTGCTATATTGCATCGATTAGATAAACTCGCACGATCAAAGGAATTGAATGCAAAAGAAGTCATGGCATCTATATCTGGAATGTTTGAAAAAGTACTAGTTTGTGCAACCGACGGTACCTTTGCATTTGATATTAGGCCGCTAGTTAGAATAGGTGTGACCGTGCTTGTTGAAAGAAATGGTAAAACTGAAAGCGGTAGTTCGGGCGCAGGTGGTAGAGATACCTATCAAATATTAACTGATCAACTATTAAATAAATTGGTTGATCAAGCCATTAATCAAGCCAATGTAAATCTAGAAGCAATTGATGCTCCAGCAGGCATGATGCCAGTTGTTCTTGGTAGTGGTTGGCCTGGTGTATTGTTGCATGAAGCTATTGGGCATGGTTTAGAAGGTGACTTTAACCGCAAGGGCTCGTCTGCTTTTAGTGGTCGAGTGGGTGAACAAGTTGCTTCAAAGTTATGTACTATTGTCGATGATGGAACGTTGTTGAACCGCAGAGGTTCGTTAACAATGGATGATGAAGGCACACCTACTCAAGTAACTACTTTAATTGAAAATGGTATTTTGAGTGGATATATGCAAGATAAAATGAATGCCAAATTAATGAATCAAAAAGTGACTGGGAACGGTCGAAGAGAGTCTTATTCTTGTTTACCAATGCCCCGGATGACAAATACCTATATGCTTGCAGGTGAAAGTGAACATGAAGAGATTATTGCGTCCGTAAAAAAAGGCATATACGCGCCAAATTTTGGAGGAGGTCAAGTTGATATAACCTCTGGTAAGTTTGTCTTTTCTACTAGTGAAGCTTATCTCATTGAAAATGGTAAAATCACCGCACCAGTTAAAGGAGCAACACTCATTGGAGATGGCCCAGAGGTTTTGACTAAAGTGAGTATGGTAGGTAATGATTTGCAATTAGATGCTGGAGTAGGCGTTTGTGGCAAAGCCGGACAGAGTGTGCCTGTGGGAGTTGGTCAACCAACTCTGAAAGTAGATGAATTGACTGTTGGCGGAACAAGGTAAAAATTATGAGTGTAAATCGCAGAAAAAATAAATATAAGTCTGATAAAGATTTCGAAAAAGAGCAATCTGCTGATGGTTTTGTCAGTAAGACACAACTCAAAAACCAAGCGCAGGACTTAAAAAAATTTGGTTTAGAATTAACAAAGTTGAGAGCCAGTGTTTTGGCTAACTTACCTGTTGGAGAAGTCACTCTTAAGAGTTTGTTAGATTTACAAAAAATGACGACTAACCTCGCAAGAAAACGACATTTAATGTTTATAGGTAAGTGCTTAAGAAATGAAAGTGAAACAGAAATAAGAGAATATTTAAATAATATAGAAAGAGTTAGTGTTAGTACTATGCAGCAGAAAACTACTGAAGCTAAAGAAGAAGTGAGTGAAATAGGAAGTGATTCATCTAAAACTAAAAAAGCTAAAAAAGCAGATGACGTTGAACAATTTATAGTGGCTCTAACAAAAGCTGAGGGGGAAAAAGTTGAATGCCTTCTAGAGAGCAACATTAAGTTAGAAAGACAAACTCTTAGACAATATATTCGCAATTGTAATTCAGCGAAAGATGAAAAGAAAAAACAATTAGCAAAAAGTAAATTATTAGGATACTTAAAGCTTAATGGAGTCACTGATTTTAGCTAATCAATCACAATTAAGATGAATCGAAAAGATAAATCACAAAGATAAATCATAAAGATAATTAGAGAGTAATGCCGAGTGAGCAATATAAAGATAAAAAATAATTTTGAGGATTCTACTGTGAAAGAGTCTGCAAAAGATTCTATAAGTAAGTCAGTAAGTCAATCTGCAGACAGTTTGGATTTGAAAAAAGAAGAAGGTTTCTTTGAAAATGTTAGCAGCGAGCTTTTAGATTACGCAAGTCAGTTAGGTGCAACTCAAGCTGAATTTGGTTTTAGTAAAGATATTGGACTTAGCGTATCCGTAAGAAACCAAGAAATTGAAACATTAGAATATAATCGTGATAATAGTTGTGGAATTAGTGTTTATTACGGAAAACAAAAAGGCAATGCGTCTACCAGTGATTTATCTATTGATGCGTTAAAGGCTGCTGTTGACGCAGCACTAAATATTGCAAAATTTACGCAAGCAGATGAATTTTCAGGTTTAGCCAATAAGGATTTGATGGCGACAAACTCAATTGATTTAGACTTAGATCATCCTATGGGAGTCAGTGCGGAAACGGCAAAGGAATTGGCGTTAGAATGTGAGCAATCTGGATTGTCGTTTAGCGATAAAATTACTAATAGTGAAGGGGCTTCATTTAGCAGTCATCGAAATTTACATTATTATGTCAACTCTCATGGTTTTTCAGCAATGCAACCTTCAACTCGTCATAGTTTAAGTTGTGTTTTATTGGCAGAAGGGGAGAGTAGCAAACAAAGAGATTATTGGTATAGTGCTTCTCGTGACTCTAACAATTTGGAGTCTGGCGAAACAATAGGTAATAAAGCGGCTAGTAGAACGATTGCACGTTTAAATTCAAGAAAAATATCTACACAAAAGGCGAAAGTACTTTTTGTGCCTGAAATGGCAAGAACTTTAATTGGCCATTTTAAAGGTGCAATCAATGGTACCAGTTTATATCGAGAGTCTTCCTTTTTATTAGGTAAAATTAACCAACCAGTTTTCCCTGATTTTTTTAGTCTAGAAGAAAAACCTTTTATTAAAAAAGGCTTGGCAAGCGCATGGCATGATAGTGAAGGTATGGCGACTAAGGAACAATTGATTGTAGAAGATGGCGTGTTAAATACTTATTTACTCAACAGTTATTCTGCAAGAAAATTAAAAATGTCACCAACTGGACATGCTGGTGGAACTCACAATCTATTTTTAAAAGATACTGGGCAAAATTTCAATGATTTAGTTAAACAGTTGGATAAAGGTTTAATTGTAACCGAAATGATGGGGCATGGTGTTAATGCGATAACTGGTGATTATTCACGTGGAGCTTCTGGTTTTTGGGTAGAAAACGGTGAAATTCAACATTTTGTTGAAGAAATAACCATCGCAGGAAATCTAATTGATATGTATAGCAATTTGATTGCAGTTGGTAATGATTTTGATTACCGCAGTAGTGTTGTTACCGGCTCATGGTTACTTCCTGAGATGATGATCGCCAGTAGTTAAATTAATTGAATCGTTATATTCTACACATTAAACTCTAAACATAATTTAATGGGAGACGAGTTGTATATTTTAACTCTTCCATTGCAAAGCTTGAACTGATGTCGGAAAAATCGACTTTGGTGATTAACCGCTTATAGCATACGTCGAATGCTTTCATATCAGGTACAACCATTCGCAACAAATAATCTATACTTCCACTCAAACGATAAAATTCCATAACTTCAGGCATTTCTTCTATGGTTTCAGTGAAGCTATTTAGCCAAAGCTGATTATGTTGATTGGTTTTAACCATCACAAAAACAGTTAACCCAACGTTTAGTTTTTCTGGTGATGCGAGTACCACTCTAGACTTAATTACCCCTGACTTCTCCATTGACTGTATTCTACGCCAACATGGAGTTGTCGATAATCCCACTTGAGAGGCTATATCACTGACCGAGAGTGATCCATCTTGCTGTAATATCGATAGTATATTTTTATCAAATTTATCGAGCATGTTAGGAAATATATTTCATTTTTAGCGATAAGAGGGAATATTATACTCAATAACAGTGTTAAATCAAAAATATCAAGAAACACATACTTGAAGATATATGCAATAATACATTATTCAAAAGTGACCTATGAATTCCGTTATGAGTTTAGACGATCAAAGTTTAGAAAAACATTTTGCAAAATTTAGAAAAAATGTCATTGGGAATGATTTGATCCATGATGGAAACGCTATTATTTATGCTGATTGGACTGCATCTGGTCGATTTTACCAGCCTATAGAAGACTTTATAAGCAACGACATTGGACCGCTTATCGCGAATACTCATACAGAAGCAAGTTTTACAGGTTCTACAATGACTAGGTTATATCATGAAGCTCAGCAAAATATAAAAAGTCATGTTAATGCCAATCAAGATGACAGTTTAATTTGTGCTGGTGCAGGCATGACGACCGTAGTTAACAAGTTTCAGAGAATTTTGGGGTTAAAGATCCCAGAGCAATATGCAAACCAAATAAAAATAAAAGAGCACGATAAACCGGTCGTGTTCATCACACATATGGAGCATCACTCTAACCAAACAACATGGGAAGAGTGTGCAGTGACGGTTATTAGAATACCTGAAAATTCTGAAGGTTTACCCGATGAAAATGCTTTCAATCAACTTTTATTAGATTATGTAGAACGTCCTTTAAAAATAGGCTCATTTACCGCCTGTAGTAATGTGACAGGCATAAAAATCGATTATAAAAAACTAGCACGATTGATGCACCAACATAATGGTTATTGTTTTATAGATTTTTCTGCATCAGCTCCCTATGTAGAAATTAATATGCATCCAGAAGATCCGCTGGAACGATTAGATGCGGTCATGTTTTCGCCACATAAATTTTTAGGTGGTCCTGGAAGTTCTGGAGTATTGGTTTTCAATCAATCTCTTTATAAAAACAAAATCCCTGATCATCCTGGTGGTGGAACAGTTACTTGGACTAACCCTTGGGGTAAACATCGTTTTTACGATGATATAGAGGTTCGTGAAGATGGTGGAACACCCGGTTTTTTACAGACGATACGTACAGCATTATGTATTAAAGTAAAAAATGAAATGGGGATCGAAAATATTCGATTACGAGAGAAGGAGCTGGTCAATATTTTATATGAAGGACTGAGTAAAATACCTAAATTACAGATTTTACATAAACAACATAAAAATAGACTATGCATTATTTCATTTTATATACCCGAAATACATTTTAATCTAATTGTGCGTTTATTAAGTGACCGTTTCGGTATTCAATCAAGAGGAGGGTGCTCTTGTGCAGGGACCTATGGACACATTTTATTAGGTGTTGATGAAGCAACATCTCAATCAATTACTTGCCAAATTGATGAAGGGGATTTAAGCCGGAAACCAGGTTGGATTAGGATTTCATTGCATCCGACATCCACCGACGATGAAGCCAATTTTATTGTTGACTCTATTACCAAAATTGAGAGTAATATTAGTGAGTGGGAAAGTGATTATGAATTTGATACCAGTATTGGCGACTTTTTACCTAAGATAAAAGCGCAAAGAACTTTAAGTCTATCAGATTTTTGATCATCATATTTTACTTAGATGAAAAGTGCTCCAGTAAAAATGTGCAAGAGTTAAACGCTAGATTACTCAATCTTAGCATTTAATTCGCCATCAGATAATAAAATACTGATGGCTTGACCTTGATTAAAATCAGAAATTTTATTAAGTACTCTTCCCGTCTTTCTTTCTCTAGTAATTGTATATCCTCTAGCAAGTGTTGATAACGGGCTTAACAGGTTGAGCTGATTGGCTAGCTCAGCAAGTTTATTTTTATTTGAGTTTAGAATTAGTTTAAAACGAAAAATAAGTTGTTCATTTAGGTTGTTAAGCTCTAATTTTTTTGAGTTTAGTTTCTGTTTTGGATCTTGAAGTTCTAGTTGATGTGTTTTTTTAGTTAATTTGTCTTTTGCTAATTTAATAATTTCAGTTTGACGAGAAAATAATTGCTGCTTGATTTTTTCAATTTTATATTGGTAGGTTTGAATAATCTTTTCAGGTGCTATAAGTTTTATTTTTGAAAATTGTAATTGTTGTTGTTTAAGACTAATTTTTAGTTGAATATTTGAAATCAAATTACCACCAAGAATATCAATTTGTTGCGCTAATGTGTTTTGTTCGGGAGATAAT
Source organism: Polaribacter sp. (assembly GCA_047633355.1). GTDB lineage: Bacteria > Pseudomonadota > Gammaproteobacteria > Enterobacterales > Kangiellaceae. The sequence continues at coordinate 9,067 of JBLIBL010000052.1, read as the reverse complement.
AGTTCTGCAGCGGCAGATGGCGTAGCAGCTCTCAAATCAGCGACTAGTTCAGTTATGGTAGTATCCACTTCATGCCCAATCGCGGCAATAGTCGGAATTGAATAATTTGCTATTGTTCTGGCTAGTTGTTCATCATTAAAACTCCATAGATCTTCAAGTGAACCACCGCCTCTAGTGATCAAAATTACATCGCACTCGTTGCGTAATTCTGCTTCATTTAAAGCATCAATAATCTGCCTACTTGCATCAACACCTTGAACTTGTGTTGGATAAATAATTACAGGGATCATAGGGCAGCGTCTTTTTAATACCGTCAATACATCGTGTATAGCTGCACCGGTACTTGATGTAATAACGCCGATCTGTTTTGGATATTTCGGTAGTACGTATTTAGATTTTGAGTCGAATAAACCTTCGGATTTTAATTTGTTAATTGTCTCGTTTAGCTGTCGTTGTAAGTTGCCTAATCCAGCTGGCTCCATAAAATCAGCGATTAATTGATAATCACCGCGTGCCTCATAAAGACTTATTTTGCCTTTAACAACCACTTTATCACCTTCTTGTGGGTTGAAATCAACTCGAGTATTTTTAAACTTGAACAATGCACATTTAATTTGAGCAGAAGAGTCTTTTAGTGTGAAGTACCAATGTCCAGAAGTCGCTTTAATAAAATTAGACAATTCGCCTTTTATCCAAACGCTACCAATATCTCCCTCCAAGATCTTTTTAACTTTGCGATTGACCTGGCTAACACTCAATATTTCTCGTGTTTCTGGCAAAGTTGTTTGTCTTGCTTCAGAAGATTGTTGTGGCTGTAGAAATGGCTTTCGCATGGTTTAAATTGGATAATAAAAGTGATTATCATTCTATTGCACCAGTAAAGTTAGGCATTTGCAACTGAAAACTTATTTAAAAATATTCACTGAAATAGTGTGACTCAATTAAAAAAATCTGTATAATCCCGCTTTGGCTGTATCAGCCCTTCTCGAAACGGTGAAATAAATATGCGAATCACTCAAGAAGCCCTCACTTTTGATGATGTTTTATTGCTTCCAGCGCTCTCTCAAGTTCTCCCTAATCAAGTTAAACTAAAAACCAAGATCACTCGGAATATTACCTTAAATATACCTTTAGTTTCTGCTGCTATGGATACGGTTACTGAAGCTAATCTTGCAATTGCAATGGCGCAAGAAGGCGGCATGGGTTTTATTCATAAAAATATGGATATTGCTCAGCAAGCTGCGGAAGTTCTTAAAGTAAAGAGATTTGAAAGCGGTGTAGTAACCGATCCAATTACAGTGACTCCTGATACCACAATAGGGCAAATTAAAAAACTAACTGCTCTGCATGGTATCTCTGGGATGCCTGTTGTTAAAAATGGTGAATTACTTGGAATTGTAACCAGCAGAGATACTCGCTTTGAAAGTGAATTAGATCAACCGGTTACTAATGTTATGACCAGTAAAGAAAATTTAGTGACAGTAACTGAGGAAGCGAGCCCTGACGATATTTTGCATTTGATGCATCAATATAGAATAGAAAAAATATTAATGGTGGATAAAAAATTTCATTTGACGGGCTTGTATACAGTTAAAGATATTCAAAAAGCAAAAGATAAACCTGATGCATGTAAAGATAGTTTAGGTCATTTACGCGTCGGAGCTGCGGTTGGTACAGGACCTGATACCGAAGACCGTGTTGCAGCGTTAATCAAAGCTGGGGTTGATGTGATACTTGTTGATACCTCTCATGGCCACTCTCAAGGTGTTTTAAATAAAGTTAAATGGGTCAAAAAGAATTATCCCGACATGCAAGTTATAGGTGGAAATATTGCAACAGGTCAAGGCGCATTAGATTTAGTTGCTGCGGGTGCTGATGGTGTTAAAGTTGGAATAGGCCCAGGATCAATTTGTACAACTCGAATAGTGACAGGTGTTGGAGTCCCACAAATTTCTGCGGTAGATAATGTCGCAGAAGCATTAAAAGGTACCGGTGTACCACTTATTGCAGATGGTGGCATTCGCTACTCAGGTGATATGTGTAAGGCATTAGCTGCTGGTGCATATTCGGTTATGGCGGGTTCAATGTTTGCAGGTACTGAAGAAGCTCCAGGGGAAATTGAGCTTTATCAAGGTCGCTCGTACAAGTCATACCGAGGAATGGGATCGTTAGGTGCCATGGCGCAAAAACATGGTTCAGGAGATCGTTATTTTCAATCAAATAATGCCGCTGATAAATTTGTTCCAGAAGGAATTGAAGGACGTGTCGCTTATAAAGGTATTTTGAGTGCAATCATTCACCAAATGCTTGGTGGTTTGCGATCGTCTATGGGCTTAACCGGATGTAAAGACATGGAAATTTATCGAAACAACACCGAATTTGTAAAAGTCACTGCAGCTGGAATGACAGAAAGCCATGTACATGATGTTCAAATTACAAAAGAAGCACCGAACTATCAAATGTCTAAGTAAAATATTGATCAGCACAGAGAATAGAGAGCAGTGAATAGAGTTATATAAATTTAACTCACTTTTCTCTATAACTCTGTGGTGAAAATCAGTTTGTCTTTTATCTATAGGTTTTTATCTACAGGATTAAATATATGTCAGCAGGCATTCATTCATCAAAAATATTGATTTTAGATTTCGGCTCTCAATATACTCAATTAATCGCTCGCAGGATCAGAGAAATTGGTGTGTATTGTGAACTATATCCTTATGACTTAGACGATCAATATATCCATGACTTTAAACCCGATGGTGTTATTTTATCAGGTGGTCCCGAAAGTGTAACTGGAGACAATACACCAAGAGCCAACCCACTAATTTTTGAATTAGCTATTCCTATTTTAGGGGTTTGTTATGGAATGCAAACAATGGCGCATCAATTGGGCGGTAAAGTTGCATCTTCAAATAAAAAGGAATTTGGTTATGCAAAAGTACGTCACGCAGCAGCATCTAAATTATTTGATGGTATTTTTGATCAAAAGAACGATGGTAAAAATGAACTAGATGTTTGGATGAGTCATGGTGATAAAGTTGTAGAGATACCAGAAGGATTTGTTGCCATAGGTGAATCTGACAATGCGCCATTTGCCGCAATGGCCAACGAAGAAAAACAGTTTTATGGCGTTCAATTTCATCCAGAAGTCACCCATACTAGTCAAGGTGGCGCACTTTTAGAAAGGTTTGCCTTAGATATCTGTGGTTGCAAAAAAGTTTGGACCGCTGAAAGCATTATCGAAAATGCGATTGCTGATATTAAAGAAAAAGTGGGTGATGATGAGGTTATTTTAGGTTTGTCGGGAGGCGTTGATTCTTCAGTTACAGCAATGCTATTACATCGTGCAATTGGCTCACAATTAACCTGTGTTTTTGTTGATAATGGATTGCTTCGTTTAAACGAAGGTCAGCAAGTAATGGATATGTTTGATGATGGTTTTGGTCTTAAAGTAATAAAAGTGGAAGCTGAAGAACGGTTTTTAAATGCTTTAAAAGGCGAAGTCGATCCAGAAGCGAAACGAAAAATTATTGGTCGTGAATTTGTTAATGTTTTTCAAATAGAATCTGAGAAACTTTCCAATGCTAAATGGCTAGCACAAGGGACTATTTACCCTGATGTGATTGAATCGGCTGGTGCAAAAACTGGAAAAGCACACGTTATAAAGTCGCATCATAATGTTGGTGGATTACCAAAGGATATGAAGTTAGGTTTAGTTGAGCCGCTTAGAGAATTATTTAAAGATGAAGTTAGAAAAATCGGTTTAGAGTTAGGACTTCCTTACGATATGCTTTATCGCCACCCGTTTCCTGGCCCGGGTTTAGGCGTGAGAATTTTGGCAGAAGTTAAAAAGGAATTCGCAGACTTATTAAGGCTTGCAGATAATATTTTCATTGAAGAATTATATAACCACGATCTTTATCATAAAACATCTCAAGCATTTGCTGTTTTCTTACCAGTTAAATCGGTAGGAGTTATGGGGGATGCTAGAAAATATGATTATGTCATCGCACTTAGGGCCGTTGAAACTATCGATTTTATGACGGCACGTTGGGCACATTTACCTTACGAATTTTTAGAGTTAGTCTCTGGTAGAATCATTAATGAGATAGATGGTATTTCAAGAGTGACTTATGATATTTCGTCTAAGCCACCAGCTACAATTGAATGGGAATAAAGAAAAATATTTTTGATTGATTGACTTATTAAAGTTTAAATAACGACCAATGAATAATGATTTAGATTGGATGGAAAAAGCATTAGTTTTAGCAGAGCTTGCTGAAAAGCAGGGGGAAGTACCTGTTGGTGCTATTTTAGTTAAAGATAATGAAATCATTGGTCAAGGGTATAATCAACCTATATTAAATCATGACCCTTCTGCTCATGCAGAAATAATAGCACTCAGAGAAGCCGGTCAAAAAATTCAAAATTATCGAATAATCAATTCTACTATGTATGTAACTCTTGAGCCTTGCGCCATGTGTGCAATGGCTATGGTTCATGCAAGAGTATCTAAAATAGTTTTTGCAACAAAAGAACCTAGGACTGGAGCCGGTGGAAGTTTGTATCAGTTATTACAGCATACTGGGCATAATCATCAAGTCGAAATTGTAGAAGGCGTTTTACAGAAGCAATCATCTGAAATGCTGAAACGTTTTTTTAAAGCTAAACGCTAATTGTTTTTTTGTTAGAAGAGTCATTTTAAAATGTTTGAATCTATTCTTACTCTTATCATTGCTACAAGTGTTCTTCTCGGGTCTCCAGGACCAGCCCCCCTAGTTTTGGCGGCAACGAGTGCATCTTTTGGCATTAAAAAAACATTACCTTTTTTATTTGGTATTTTAGCTGGGCTCGCGGTAGTTATTCTGGGTTCTATTTTTGGTATTGCCGTTGTTTTAGAAACATACCCTAAAGCAAAATTATTTATCCAAATTATAGGGTCGTGTTATTTATTATTCGTAGCTTTTAAAATCGCTCAATCACCCATAGTAAAATCAAAATCAAATTCTAATATTGGTATACCCTCAATAGTTGATGGGTTTATTTTAAATTTACTTAACCCAAAAGCTTATGCTGCTTTTTTTGCAATATTCTCTCAATTTCTAATACCGCTAGGCTCTACGTTTGCTAGTTATACTTTGACAGCTATAGTCAGTTTTATAGTGGCAATAATTATTGATTTTATTTGGGTTTTACTTGGAGCAACATTAAAGCGTGTTTTCGAAAATGAGAAACAAGCGAAAATGATAAGACTAATTTTCGCGATTGTGATTGTTTTAATGGTCGTTGTTTCTTTTACTTTAGTTTAAAGCTTAGAAATTTTAGCTTAGTATTTAGAAATTTCAGGTTAACCGTTTGTATTTCCGCTATTGTTTCTACTTCTATTCTGAGTACTGCTTCTTCTGTTTCTAGAATTAGAATTTGAGCTATTGTCATTATTTCTGTTTTGATTATTATTCTGTTGGTTATGCGAACGTGGTTTATGCCTTTTAGGATTGTTAGGTTTTATCGGTAAGAAAGTCGTTTTAGATGGAGGTACATCGTGGCTTGGCTCAAAGCCATCAATCAATTTTCGTTGAATGACTTTTTTAGTCAAACGTTCAATGTCCAATAATTGTTTAAACTCGTCCGCACTAACTAAAGAAATTGCTTCACCAGAACTACCTGCACGACCTGTTCTTCCAATTCTATGTACGTAATCTTCTGGTACGTTTGGTAAGTCAAAATTGACCACATGAGGTAATTGATCAATATCTATCCCTCTTGCTGCTATGTCGGTAGCGACTAATACTTGAATACTGTTATCTTTAAATTGAGAGAGAGCTTTTACTCGCGCACCTTGGCTTTTATTCCCATGAATGGCGAGTGACTTTATTCCTGCGGCAATAAGATGTTTGGTTAAACGGTTTGCGCCATGTTTTGTGCGAGTAAAAACTAATACCTGTTGCCAATTATTAGATCCGATTAAAAAGCTTAATAATTCAGATTTTTGTTTCTTATCGACTGGGTAAACCCATTGTTCAACAGATTCCACTGTGGTATTTCTTGGGCTAACTGAGATTTCTATCGGATTATTAACTAAACCTTTTGCAAGTGATCTTATTTCTTCTGAAAAAGTCGCAGAGAACATTAAGTTTTGGCGTTGCTTAGGTAGTAGTGCAATGATTTTTTTAATATCACGGATAAATCCCATGTCGAGCATTCTGTCCGCTTCATCTAGAACTAATATTTCTACTTGATCAAACTTAACCGCATTTTGTCCATAAAGGTCGAGTAGCCGCCCGGGAGTCGCCACTAATATGTCGACACCTTTTCGTAATTTCATCATTTGTGGGTTTATTTTCACGCCGCCATAAACAACAGAAGATTTAAGTGGAAGGTTTTTACCGTAAACTGAAACGCTTTCGTGTACTTGAATGGCAAGCTCACGAGTTGGCGTTAAAATAAGAGTACGAATATGGTTAGGTTTTGCAGGTTGCCCTTTAGATAAGAGTTGCAGTATTGGAAGCGTGAAACCCGCTGTTTTACCTGTGCCAGTTTGCGCTGCTGCCATAACATCTTTGCCGTCCAAAACGGCAGGAATAGCTTGTGCTTGGATAGGCGAGGGTGTTTCATAACCTTGTTGAATGACTGCATCAAGGATCTGTTTACTGAGATTTAATTCTGAAAATTTCATAATGAGTTCGATTTACACGTTAACTGATTAGATTTAGCGGAGCTAAAACATTGGGCAGTTTATTTGCAACGGATTATATACATGTTTAAAGCAATATGCAGAATTGATTACTTCTTTATTTCATGCTTTAAACTAATCAAATCAATTAACGCGACTCAAATCAATTAGTGTGACATGCTCTATCAATCTCCATAAGGTATCCAAATATTCTTAACCTGACAAGACGCTCTTAAAAATTGTGTATCGTTTTCAATATTGAGCCAATCAGTTGTTTTGCCATCATTAACCCAAGTTCGTTTTAGATTATCGGCTGATGCCAATTCAATCATTTGAGAGCCTTCTTTAGTTCCTTGGTACCAAATATTATCAACTTGATCATGCTCTGCTAAAACTTTTGCTAAGGTATCCCTGTCACCGGTAACGATATTAACCACTCCGGATGGAATATCGGATGTTTCTAAAACTTGATAGAAATCCGTTGCAACAAGTGGAGCGAGCTGAGAAGGGATGATAACAACCCGATTACCCATTGCAATGGCTGGCGCTAAAAGTGAAATGAACGCAAGCAGGGGAGAGTCATCTGGGCAAGCAATACCCATGACTCCAATTGCTTCATTGATTGCAAGTGCAACGCCCTGTATTGGAGGTTGGTGTACGCTACCTTCAAATTTATCGGCCCATGCGGCAAAGGTAAACAGTTTTTCGATTGATGTATCAAATTCTATTTCAGCTTGTTCTTTAGAGGAATTAGTTGAATCAACAATTCGCTGGCAAACCTCAGCTTTACGATAATTTAAATTTTCTGCTAAATAATAAAGAATTTGTGCTCGTAAATGACCACTAGAACGACTCCATGAGCAGGCTTTAAATGCAGCTTCCACAGCGTTTCTAATATCTTTTCGGCTACCATCTGATACTCGACCAATTTGAGTGCCATTCGGTGAATTGACAACAAATGTATTACCATTATCAGGTCGCGTTTGCTTGCCATTGATGTACATTTTTGCAGTCTGATCAATGTTAATTAATTGACCATCAAAGCGATTTTTGTTCGATAATTTTTTATTTTTAACAACTGGTTTTTGAACCGAAGAAGGTGATTTTAGTTTCATGTATTCATACATACCTTCTTTTCCACCTTCGCGTCCCATACCAGACTCTTTGTAACCACCAAAGCCGCAAGCGGCATCAAATTGATTAGTCGTATTAATCCAAACAACGCCCGCTTTAATTTGTGGCGCTACGTCAAGTGCGCGATTAATATTTTCCGACCATACACTAGCGGCTAAACCGTATTTGCTATTATTAGCTAGTTGTATCGCTTCAGGTTGATGCCTAAATGATATTACGCTTAACACAGGTCCAAAAATTTCAACACTTGCAGCAGTATTACTCGACTCTACATTGCAGAGTAGTGATGGTGGATAAAAACAACCTTTTAAAGATGTTGGTACAGCATTTTTAACTTGGTATAAACTAGCACCTTCTTTCACGCATTGATTAACTAAAGATTCAATTCTCACTTTTTGACTTGGATCGACAATGGCGCCAATATCAGTGCATTTGTCTAATGGATCACCGATACGCAGTGACTGCATTCGCTTCTTTAATTTTTTAAGAAATAACTCTTCAATACCTTCTTGAACTAACAATCGAGATCCTGCACAACAAACTTGCCCTTGATTAAACCAAATAGCATCCACAACGCCTTCAATTGCACTATCAATGTCAGCATCATCAAAGACTATAAACGCCGATTTTCCACCGAGCTCTAGCGTTAATTTTTTTCCAGTTCCTGCTGTTTGTCTTCTAATCATTTTTCCTACATTAGTAGAGCCCGTGAATGCGATTTTGTTCACATCAGGATGTTCTACAATTTGTGCACCTACTTTTCCATCACCAGTAATAATATTAACAACACCTTTTGGTAATCCGACTTCTTCTAAGATTTCCGCAAACATTAAAGCGGTTAAGCTGGTGTATTCGGCTGGTTTAATGACCACACAATTACCAGCGGCAATTGCGGGTGCTATTTTCCATGCCATCATCAAAAGAGGAAAGTTCCAAGGGATGATCTGTCCAACTACACCGTGTGGTTCAAAGTCATCAAACTCGCTTCCCATTAACTGTGCCCAACCAGCATGATGGTAGAAGTGTCTTATTGCTAAAGGAATATCAACATCACGTGTTTCTCGGATAGGTTTACCATTATCCATTGACTCTAGGACTGCAAGTTCTCTTGAACGTTTTTGTAATAATCGTGCGATCGCATAAAGATATTTAGCTCTACCTTTACCGCCTAAACTGAACCAGCTTTTTTGTGCTTTGCGAGCAGAAGTAACGGCGGCTTCAACCTGTATTGTCGTAGACTGAGCGAGTTTTCCAAGACTT
>JBLIBL010000051.1:0-23196 GCA_047633355.1 Polaribacter sp. | reverse complement strand
GGATTTGGGTGGTATTAAATCATTTTTTTTGGGGTGTTACGCTTTGCCTAAGCATTATTGGGATCCCTTTTGGAATTCAACATTTTAAGTTGATGAAGTTAGGATTTACGCCATTTGGTAGACAAATTGTTTGAGTGATTGTGTCAAAGTATAGTTTTATTGGTTAAACCCGAGCTTTATTCTCAGGATTGCCTCTAATAGGTTTTATTATCCTTTGGCAAAGGTTAACACTTGTTCAAATGGAATATGATCAAACTCATCTTTTCCATAACAAACTGTTTCAATTACGCCCTGCTTATTGACTAAAAAACTGGCTGGCATGGTCAGCAGATTGCCACCAATATTAGTTAAAAAACACCCTTTTATAAACATTGAATATAACATTTGAGCAAAACGAAAGATCATTCCTTTTATGACACCAAGAATCGAACGTTCAACAGCTTAAACCTTGTAAGCTTCGATTTATTCATCCGCAAATAAGGTAAAAGGGGCGTTATGTTTACTTAGGTTTTTTGTAGTTTTTCAACGATGCATCAAATATTCCAACAATATGAAAATCACCACCGAGACTCGCACGTTTTTGAATGAGTTGATTGACACGTAAGTTACAAAAACGGACAGCCTGTAAATCTAAAAAAGGTAATTAAGTATTTCTTTCCCTAAGAGCGTCTTGTTTGATTAGATATTGGCGATTATAATCTAAAACTAAACCAAAGTAGATCCTTTGCTAAAAGTACACATTAAACACAATATGAATAATATTTCGCTTTTTATTACTTCAGCATTAATCTGGGGATCGACTTGGATCGTTATAACATTTCAACTCGGAGAAGTCGCGCCTTTAGTTTCGGTTGTTTATCGATTTGCATTGGCAAGTTTAATATTATTGATTTTTGCTTATTGTACTAACAAGAAATTTAAATTTACGCGTTTTGAGCACATCTTGATTTTCATTCAGGGTATTCTACTTTTTGGGTTTAATTATTGGTTAACTTATTTAAGTATTACTAATATAAACAGTTCGTTGGCCGCAATTTTAAGTACCAGCATCCTCTACTTTAATGTGCTTTTCGCTCGAGTTTTTCTCAAAGATGCGATTAAACTAGAGGTATTAATAGGCGGTGTAATTGGAGTTGTTGGTATTTTGATGATATTTTTGCCAAGCATTGTCTCCGATAAAAATTTTAGCCGGTCGAGTGATACCGTAAATGGCATTTTGCTTGCGCTACTTGCGAGTATTTTTGCATCCTTAGGTAATATTGTTTCAACTAAAACTCAGCGATTAAAAATCCCTATAGTTCAAGCAAATGCCTTGGGGATGGGTTATGCGGCATTGTTATTATCATTGATCGTAGTGAGTGTAGGTTTAGATTTTTCATTCGAGGTTAGTGTTGAATATATAGCCTCTTTACTTTATTTATCGGTGTTTGGATCGATTCTCGCTTTTGGCGCATTTTTAACGTTATTAGGAAGAATTGGCCCTGATAAAGCTGGTTATATTTCTTTGGCTTACCCTGTGATAGCACTGATTTTTTCTACAATTTTTGAAAATCATCAATGGAATTTGATAGGGCTTATAGGCATCGCTATTATCTTGCTAGGCAATGCTGTGGCAATGGGTAAAGTTAAATGGCTTGGTACTTTTCAAAAAATATAAAGCATTTCGAGTTTTGCGGTTATTACTGTAAAATCGTCATCAATAGAAACACTCTTTAAATAGGTATTAAGATGGGTCAATCATTTCTAAATAATCTTCAAACACAAATAGACGAACTTCATCAACTGGGATTGTATAAAGGTGAACGAATAATAGATTCTCAACAAAAAGCGGATATTCATGTATCTACTGGTGAAAATGTTATCAACTTTTGCGCCAACAACTATTTAGGTTTAGCGAATAGCTCAGAATTAATTGAGGCCGGTCAGCAAGCACTCACTGACTGGGGTTATGGCATGGCATCGGTTCGTTTCATTTGCGGTACTCAAGCCGTTCATAAGCAACTTGAAAACCGAATCAGTCGCTTCTTAAAAATGGAAGACACGATTCTTTATGGATCTTGTTTTGATGCTAATGGCGGGCTATTTGAAACGATAACAACTAATGAAGATGCGATTATTTCGGATTCTCTCAATCATGCATCGATTATTGATGGAGTGAGACTGAGTAAAGCAAAGCGCTTTAGGTATGCTAACAACGATATGGCCGATCTCGAAAATCAGTTAATCGCAGCAGACGAAGCTGGTGCTCGCTATAAATTAATTGCAACCGATGGCGTATTTTCGATGGACGGCTATTTAGCTAATTTAACGGCTATTTGTGACCTAGCGGATCAGTATGGTGCTTTAGTTATGGTGGATGATTCACATGCCGTAGGTTTTATGGGGGATAATGGTCGAGGAACACCTGAACATTGTGGCGTAATGGATCGAGTTGATATCATCACCGGCACACTTGGTAAAGCATTGGGTGGCGCATCTGGTGGGTACACATCAGGTAAAAAAGAAATTGTTGAATGGTTAAGACAGCGTTCTCGTCCTTATTTATTTTCAAATACTCTAGCCCCTGTTATTGCAGCTGCTAGTATTAAGGTGCTCGATCTTTTGGAATCGGGTAATGAACTGAGAAAAAAATTGTTTGATAACGCTCATTATTTTAGAGAAAAAATGAGTTTACTAGGTTTCAACTTATTGCCTGGCGAACATCCTATTATTCCAGTGATGCTAGGTGATGCGTCATTAGCCAAATCTTTTGCAGATGAAATGTTAAAAGAAGGGATCTATGTCGTTGGATTTTCATTTCCGGTAGTCCCTAATGGTGAAGCAAGGATCCGAACACAAATGTCTGCGGCGCATAATTTTGGACACATTGATAAAGCCGTTGCAGCATTTGAAAAGGTAGGTAAAAGATTGGGTGTGATAAAGTGAAGACGAACGAAATGAAGAGCCAGCGAATGAAGTCTTTAGTAAAAGCAAAAGCTGAAAAAGGTATATGGTTAAAAGAGGTTGATGTACCTGAATTTGGTTATAACGATGTTCTCATTAAAGTAAAAAAAACCGCTATTTGCGGTACTGATATGCACATTTATAATTGGGATGAGTGGTCTCAAAATACTATCCCAGTGCCGATGACTGTTGGACATGAATTTGCGGGAATAATAGAAGCTTTAGGCGATGGCGTTAAGGGTTTTGCAATTGGTGATAGAGTGTCTGGTGAAGGACATATCACTTGTGAATCGTGCAGAAATTGTCGAGCTGGGCGAAGACATTTATGCCGTAATACCGTTGGTGTCGGTGTTAACCGTACAGGTGCATTTGCCGAATACCTTGTGATTCCCGCAGTAAATGCTTTTAAATTACCTGGTGATATTAGTGATGACTTAGCCTCTATTTTTGACCCCTTTGGTAACGCTGTGCATACTGCTTTGTCTTTCAATTTGGTGGGTGAAGACGTATTAATTACTGGGGCAGGGCCTATCGGTATTATGGCTGCTGCGGTCTGTAAACATGTCGGTGCTAGGCATGTTGTTATTACGGATGTAAACGAATATCGCCTAGAATTAGCCAATAAAATGGGTGCGACAAGGGCGGTTAATGTGACCACAGAAAATTTATCTAATGTAATGGAAGACCTTGATATGACCGAAGGCTTTGATGTTGCACTTGAAATGTCAGGTGTACCATCAGCGGTGCAATCAATGTTATCTGTTATGAATCATGGTGGAAAAATCGCTATGCTGGGTATTCCACCATCGGATATGTGCCTAGATTGGAATCAAGTGATTTTTAAAGGATTACAAATTAAAGGGATCTATGGCAGAGAAATGTTTGAAACTTGGTATAAAATGGTTTCTTTGTTACAGTCAGGGTTAGATCTTTCGCCAATCATTACCCATCAGTTTAATGTTGATGACTTTCAAAAAGGGTTTGATGTTATGGGATCGGGTCAATCTGGTAAAGTCATCTTGGAGTGGTAAATATTCTTTCCGAAGTTGTCGTTAAAAAGGTAATAATAAAAAAATGATGCTTCTTTGCGGTTTCAAATAGGTATGGCTAAATGATTGAGTTTGCTGAGGTTTCTAAAAGATATCCAAATGGACAGGATGCTTTAAAAAAAGTTAACCTCAACATTGATAGTGGTGAAATGGCCTTTCTGACAGGGCATTCAGGGGCCGGAAAAAGCACCATGTTAAAACTGATCTGTTTAATGGAGCGTGCAACCTCTGGTCAAGTGATTATCAATGGTAAAAATTTAAATCGAATAAAGTCTAGAAAAATCCCTAGTATACGCCGTGACATAGGCATGATTTTTCAAGATCATCGTTTATTATTTGATCGAAGTGTCTTCGACAATGTCGCATTGCCTTTGATGATTGCAGGTTACCCCCACCGAGAAATTGGTCGTCGAGTAAGAGCTGCACTAGATAAAGTTGGCTTGTTATCTAAAGAAAAAAATACGCCAATAATGCTATCTGGAGGAGAGCAACAACGAGTTGGTATTGCTCGCGCCGTTGTTAATAAACCTCCACTCCTGCTTGCCGATGAGCCTACCGGTAATTTAGACCCAGAATTATCCGCCGAAATTATGAAGTTGTTTGAACAGTTTAACCAAGTTGGTGTTAGCCTACTGATAGCTTCTCATGATTTAAGCCTATTAGCTAAAATGAATTATAGAACATTAGTTATGAAAGAAGGTCAGTTAGTTCAAGACGCTTTGGATTCGGAACATACAGAAACTTCTATAGCGCAACCTTTCAGTGAGTTTAGTTAATGAGAGAGTATAGTTCGCAACGTCCACAATCAAACTCGTCAGGAAACAAACCTGTAAGCGGAGCAACACAGGGGGCAAATTATTCTGCTGGTACGAGTCTGACTAATCGGTTTAAAATGTTGTTAAGCTTGCATAAGCTTGAAGCAAAACGAGGTTTGAACGAGATCATATCTAAGCCGTTTACAAATTTTATGACCGTTTTAGTGATTGCTATTGCCTTAGCACTTCCCGCCGGTTTACAAATATTATTAGAAAACGGCAAGGTTTTATCTACAAACTGGGATGGTGCGAGCCGTATTTCACTTTACTTACAAATTGAACTATCTGACTCCAAAATTCAATCCGCAATTACACAAGTTAAAAAAGTAGCTGGCGTCAAAAGCGTCAAATTGATTAATTCAGGTCAAGCTTTAAAAGAGTTTAGCCAATATTCTGGATTTGGCGATGTAATGGGAGAGCTGGATAGCAACCCGTTACCAGCGACTTTAATTGTCCAGCCTAAAAGCAATTTGCCCAGTGATACTGAAAACCTACTAATAGAATTGAAAACAATTGAGTCCATCGATGTTGCCCAGTTAGATCTAGATTGGGTAAGAAAGCTTCACGCAATTTTACTGCTCGCTGAAAAATTAGCGGCAGCGTTAGGCTTAGCGCTTGGCGTGTCAGTTTTATTAATTGTTGGCAATACGATTAGGTTGTCAGTACAAAATAGAAAAGAAGAAATTGAAGTGGTTAAATTAGTCGGTGCAACGAACGCATTTATACGAAGACCTTTTCTTTACACTGGATTTTGGTATGGACTATTTGCAGGCGTTCTTTGTTGGATTTTGCTTGGTACTTCCTTATTATGGCTTGCGGAGCCGATTGCTAACCTTTCTGGTCTTTATAAAAGCGAATTTTCTTTAACAGGTTTAAATTTTATTCAAAGCGTCCAGCTAATTTCTATAGGATGTAGTTTAGGTTTAATGGGCTCTTGGTTGAGTGTTGGCCGACATATTAGACAAATTGAACCTCATTAGAATTAATAATTCAAACATGTAACATTCTGTTTCTAAAGGAAACTTTCGCTATTTTTAGCACTCTTACTATCAGAGTGCTAAATAATTGGCACTCTGATAGTAAGAGTGCTAAACTGACTTGAAGCAGTTAGTTTAATAAAGAAAAACCTTAATTATTTATGGTGTATTGATACTTTTTATAAAGCTTTTAGTTAAAGGTCAATCAGTTATCACCAGAGGAGAAGTCATTATGAGTAATCCAAATTTGAAAAAAACAGACCTTAATAAAGCAATGTCTGCAACTAATTTACTAGTACCACAGGGCAATATTGAGTCTTATGTGAGTGCCATTCACGCTATTCCTGTTCTTACAGCGGAAGCAGAGCGTGCTTTAGCCGTTAAATATAAAGAAAATGAAGATCTAGATGCCGTTAGAGAATTAATTATGTCTCATTTGCGATTTGTAGCACACATAGCAAGAAGCTACAGTGGTTATGGTTTGCCACAAGCTGACTTGATCCAAGAAGGTAACGTAGGGTTAATGAAAGCGGTTAAACGTTTTGACCCAGAAGTCGGCGTTCGATTGATTTCTTTTGCGGTTCATTGGATCAAAGCAGAAATACATGAATTTGTACTTAAAAACTGGCGCGTTGTGAAAGTTGCCACAACAAAGGCACAAAGAAAATTGTTTTTTAATCTTCGTAGTGCTAAAAAAGAACAAAATTGGTTATCCAATGATGAAGTAACGGCAGTAGCCAATGATTTAGGCGTAGCGGAAATTGAAGTAAGAAGAATGGAAAGTCGTTTAAACTCACGAGATACAGCTTTTGATTTACCTACCGATGCTGATGACGAAACTAGTTTTGCGCCCGCGGCATTTTTAGAAAGTGCGAATGCCGATCCTGCGGAAACTTATGAAAACCAAGATTGGAAAGATTTTCATCAACAAAAGTTGATGAATGCGATGAAAGCGCTCGATGAAAGAAGTCAGGATATTTTAGCTGCACGTTGGTTGAGTGAAGATAAATCGACTCTCCAAGAGCTAGCAAATAGATATTCAGTTTCAGCTGAAAGAATTCGTCAATTAGAAAAAAATGCGATGAAAAAGTTAAAATCTGTAATGGATTGATTAACCTTAAATTAAAAACCATCTTATTAAAAGGTGGTTTTTTTGGATATTTTAATCTGAATTATCGCTTTTGAATTTTACTGGTGTATTCTTGCTAGATTGTTAACATAGGTATAGTATATTCTAGTCGGTCGATCCAAAAAACGAATATATTTATCATTTATGTCCGATAAAATGAGGCTGTAGTTTAGTAATTAATAACAAACCCATTGTGTGTTTGCTAAACAATACCTTGCTTGGTTAGTTGCCGTCTTTCACTAGGAAGTAATCATAATGAATAAATTAAGTCAATCCCTTCTCATTCTACTCACCTTTATCATCGTTTCTTGCAATCAACCTGAGCCGGTTTCAAATGAGCCCGGAGAAGCAATTCAAGAATCAACAGAAATTGTTGCTGAAACCAGCATGAACGTAGCATCAATGAGCGATCTGAAAGTTACCGAATCCTGTGAGTTAGTTCTTGGTTGGGATCCATGGGAACCCTATCAATACCTCACACCAGATAATAAAGTAAAAGGACTTGATATTGAGTTAATACAAAGCATGGCAAGGCAAATTGATTGTAATGTTAAGTTTGAGCAAGGCGAATGGATGGTTTTACTTGAGAGTCTAAAATCAGGTGAAATTGACATGTTAGGTGGAGCGAGTAAAACACTTACTAGAGAAATTTTTGCTGATTTTTCTGACCCTTACCGAGATGAATCTTTTGTTCTTTATTTATTAAATGAAGAAAAGGAAAAATACGCTGAAAAATCCATTTACGAACTTATGGATGATAAATTTAGATTAGGTATTACTGAAGACTATATTTATGGTGAGGCAGTAGCCAACATACAAGATAACGAAATATATCAGGCACAAATAGTGAGTGTACCTGTAACAGAAGTGAATTATTACAATTTAATACAAGGCAATATAGATGGCTTTTTGGAGGATCCTTTTGTAGCAGGTTACACAATAAAACGTAAAGGTTACTCTTCAAAAATAGTTGCATCTGGTATTAAAGTTCACAGCGGTGATGTTTCTATTATGTTTAGTAAGGTCAGTGTAAAACCAGAAATGGTTGAACAGTTTAATGTGGCATTAGATGACATAAAAGATTCTGGGGAATACCAAAAAATATTAGGTAAATATTCTCATTAATTTGGTTGTGAAGGGGCTCAGAGTCATTTTTTATAGCGACTAGGCCCCTAGTTATACATTTTTTTATGCGAATTCAGGTATCATTAGGTTTTTAGAAACCTAAGTATGCATTATGTTCACTTCAAACTATTATCAAGAAAGCAAGCAACAGCTAACCATCTCTAGAAAGCAAGGAAGTGATTTCGCTAAAAGTATTGCTAGAGATTTTAACCCTTTGCATGATGAAGATAATAGTCGTTTTTGTGTGCCCGGTGATTTACTTTTTTCAATTATGTTAAGTCGATTCGGTATTAGTCAATCAATGAGTTTTGATTTTCAGGGTATGATTGCTGGAAAAGCAGCATTTTATTTTGATAGTAAAGAGCAAGAAATAATCGCAAGAAATGAAAGTGATAAACCGTTAATTACCCTTAACCATTCAGGTGAAGTAACAAAAAGTGAGTTGTTTATAGAAGGATTGATAAGAAGTTATGTGGCCTTTTCGGGAAAAACATTTCCACACATACTAGTTGAATTGATGCAAAAAGAACAAAAAATGATTAATACAAAAAAACCGATGGTCATTTACGACAGCATGAAATTGTCTTTCGAGAAGTTTACTGAAATAGCACCAAGTGTAGAACTAAATAATTGTCACCTGGACGTTAACGGAAAGCGTGGAATGGTTACAATGAACTTTGATTTAAAATCAAGTAATGAATCAATTGGCAAAGGTGAAAAACAGATTATAATGAGCGGTTTAAGAGAATATGAACAAGGAGCAATTGATGCACTTGTGAGTACTTATGACGAAAAACGAGGCAATTGGAAAATGTCAGGTTAAGGATCATAGCATTAGGTATTTCGTAAAATATGGGCAAAAGAAAGGGCGATAAAATCGCCCGTATCTGATTATTCATCCGTTGAATAAAACACATCCTGTGTTTGTCCTGCGTTTATCCCTAAACACCTATTCCTTTAGGCTAATTAGTCCCTTAAAGTCTAGTCCCTTAAAATACAATCCATTAAAACCTAGTCCTTTAGATTTTATTTCTTTGTTACCAATCCATGGTAACTGAACAAATCCATATGTTCGATCCTTTTGAATTCCTTATCTTTAATTGCTTCCTAGCTGACGATGTCCGTATCGCTTGATTGATATATTAGTACAACACAGCTAATTAACAAGTATGAAAAACAAAATTATTAGAGCAGTGCTTCCTAAAAAAATTCAATTTAATGATTAATTTATTTATATTCAGTAAGTTAGAAGAATTGAAATAAGAAAAATGATATTTCTTTAATAAAATTAAGATATTGACCTCATGCTTTGTGAGATATGTCTTACAAGGTTTGAAGTCAAAGTCTTAAGTGAAAGCTTTTTAATTTTTATGACATCCCCTAATTTGAATACTAAAAACTCAAAACAGCACAAATTTGACAAAGGCTATCTATACAAGTAGTATTTGTTTGAATAGTTAATAAAGGTGCTACAAAATGACAAATCAAGCAATTGATATCAATCATATTTTTGCTTCAAGTTCTAAACGATTAGTGGAAATAAAGTTGATTAAAGAATTAGAGTTTTCTATTGAACGGCAAATATCGTTATCTGAAGTTGATAAAAAACAAGTGATCTACTGGGTATTACGTTTTATGAAGTTTCATAATCATCAGCATCCGGCAGGCTTAGTGAAAACAGATATTGAATCATTTTTATCTTCGTTAGCAACAGAAAATCATTACAATCAGAAACTCCAACAAAGTGCCGAAAAATCAATTAAATATTTATATATTGTGTTTCTAAAGATATCGATTACACAATTGAGCTATATTAGTGTTCAACAGCGTAAAGGTTATCTTTCTTATTTTGGTGAAAACCAATGTAAGCAAGTAGCGGCTCAGTTATCAGGTAAAAACTTATTGATACTAGAGTTAATGCTATTAGGGAAATTAAGGCTATCTGAAGTGGCAAAACTAAGAGAGTCTGATTTGGATATTAAAAATAATAGAATTAATATTTTTGATGAAAAATTAAGTTATGTCGATAGAAAGCTTTTATTCACAATCAGTATACCTCTCAAGCTTATATTGGATTTGAGGATCCAAAAAATGAGAGTTAAACAACTTTTTGGGCGACCAAATAGCTATTTTAATAACAATAAAAACCCAAAAATGAAAGACAATAAAAGTAGCTTGTTATTTCATTCTGGAGAGACATTCTTTAGCTCTGAAGAGAAGGTAGCCAATATAAAGCGAGCCTTCAAACAAGGTCTAAAGCAGGTAATAGTTAAACTTAAAAATACGCCGAAAAACTTGGCCGATTCAAGAAGTGGAAGGCGTTTTCAGCAACTACGTATGGCAGTAGGAGAAGTAGGTTTAGATAGCTTGATTACTAGTCGTAGCATTAAACCAGTCATTAATTTAAAGCATAGACAATTAAAGACTAAAAACATTCAGTATGAATTAGAAGTGGCATGATCCTTAGTTTGGGAGATTTTTCACTTTGTGGTGGAATGAATGTCGAGCTATGTTAAAATATGACTTTTAGTCCGATGGTCAATAAATTATGAAAATATCTGCAGAAATCAGTCTTTATCCATTAGATTCTGAGTATTTAAGCATTATAAAAGATATCGTTGGCAGACTTAATCAAGATAAACGTGTGAGTTGTTATACAAATACAATGAGTAGTCAAATTTTTGGTCAGTTTGACGATGTGTTGGATGTTGTAAAAGAAACCTTGCAATACTCTTTCAAAACGTATGGCAAACAGGTTTTAGTGGCCAAGTTTTTAAATGGCGATGTAGAGCCTAACCAAATTAAAGAATCTAAACACTCTTTAGAAGCGTAGTGGTTGTAACACTATTTTGGATCGCTTTATAGAGCAAATAGCAGCCACTTTTTTTTGGGAATGGTGTGCCGTTATACTCGCACTAATCTACTTAGTTCTAGCAATAAATAAAAGTATATGGTGCTGGCCTGCTGCTTTTTTAAGTACAGCGATTTATGCATGGTTATTTTATGATGTAAATCTCTTTATGGAATCCTTTCTAAATACTTACTATTTGATTATGGCGCTTTACGGATGGAAACTGTGGTCGAGAACGAAGACTGACCAGAAGAATAAATCTATTAATTCTTTCAGAATCATTCGTTGGTCATTAAAATTACATCTAATGATTATTTTAATTTTATTTATGGGGGTTCTTCTTACAGGTTTTTTACTTTCAACTTATACAAGTCAAGACCTTGCTTACTTGGATTCGTTTACGACAATATTTGCATTGGTTGCAACGTTTATGGTGACTAAGAAAGTACTGGAAAATTGGCTTTATTGGATAATAATTAACTTAGTCTCTGTTTATTTGTTTTATTCAAAAGGTCTAGTATTAACTTCGGTGTTGTTTTCAATGTATGTCATTTTATCTGTTATAGGTTGGTATAAATGGAAAACTGAATTTAATTCAAATCACTCGATTAAGTCGAACCTTATAACGTGAATTTAAGCAAAATAAATAAGCCTCAATGGTGGCAGCACTCTGCTTCAGCATGGAATGAAGTAGATAGCTTTCTTTCCGATTATAACGCTTTAAATAGATCAAAAAAAAATCAAACTGAAGAACACTTTGAAGTGGATAACTGGCGGACTATTTCAACGGGGCGTTCTAATAATAGTTACTATTTTTCAAACAGTAAATGTAAGTTATTCATTCAAATAATTAATCGCTCTAATAACAAATTTCTACCTTACGAGAGCGCAATTTGTTTAGAGAAGATAATAGACGCGGATGAGTATAGCCGTATCTCGCCTTGGATAGTTGAAACATTTTTTGAATCTAAAGAGGTACGAATTCAACAGTGGATAGAATCAGAGTCATTAGATTTGAGCTTAAATAAGAATGAAAAAATTATTGAGTTATTAGCAAAATTTTTAGCAGATTTACATCAAATTACATCAAATAAACTACCAAGTTTTAACCTCAAAGAGCATCTAATGAAATATCAGACCATTGCTCTGAGTAAAGTTAAAAATAGAGAATTAAAACAAGAGATTAATACATGTTTAGAAAAAGCAGTTTTATTGTTAGAAACTTATCAAGGCTTAACTCTTTGCCATTATGATTTAAATCTAAATAACATACTAATCAATAAAAAAACATCAATTATCAAAGTAATTGATTGGGAATATGTTTGTATTGGCGACCCTATATTAGATATTACAGCGATCATTAGTAATTTAGAGTTTGCGAAAGAACAAGAAATTTATTTTATTTCTTGTTATCGCAAGTTCTTCGATAAAAGAAAATTCGTAATGTTGAACTTATCTGAAACAAAATTGAATAATATGAAATTACTTAATCAATACATTTATCAATTATGGGAGTACGGTCAATAGTACAGTAAACAGAAATTTAGTTTGCTATTCCAGCGAGATTAAAAGCATAACAACACAAACCTACTTACAATTTTTCACATGAATTTGTAACCTACTACCCTTAAATATCATCTATAGTTTAGTTATTGCAAGTATTGACGATAATACGTGTAGGGTTAAGAGTCGCGGTTAACCATCAATTAGATGTTAAAATTGAAGTATTCCGTAGTAATAAGATAATATTTCTATATTAAAGTGACTCCGACCCGTTTGGCATGAAAATATTTATAAATTGTAGTGAGCATAAAAGGAGTTTTAAGATGAGAAGTTCGAATTACCTAAGACGCGCAAAGAGAACTCAAAATAGAACCAGTTTTGACACAACAGCTGTCTTTACTAGTAATGACTCAATAATCGGTAAAGACACCTTGGCTTCTATGATGGATGCAACGATAACTAGCGTTGAGAGATGGATCCGTGATGGTATGCCTGTCGAGCAACGTGGCAGTCAGGTGCAGGAATGGGTCTTTAACCTAAATGATGTTAAAAAATGGAAGACTAGCATTTAAAGTAATACCGCAAGCAGCCGTTCAGTATTTCATACTAGAACTTATTCTGATTTTTTCCAAGAACTGTTAAAACCTATCAAATTGTTTGATTTTCGTTAAATATCAACTACTTTCTTGACCCAACATAAAACAAACACCTATTAAGAGCCAAAGTTGCGCTTCGCAGTGATGTGATGCATAAATTAGTGCAGATTGCTTCAGATCAATCTTCAGTGAAGGAACAAGAAAATGTTCAGTAAGAAGTAAAAAGAACTACGTTAAATCGATTAGCTTGTTTTATGCTATTCGGGTACTAGATTTCATCGTTTTGGTTAAGAACTATTCGTTCTAAAGTTTATTTAAGAAGTGGGATTAGGAGGACAATTGTTGGTTTATTGGGTACAATAGCGCCCAATTTAGTCCGATCTACATCTCTTCCTAGGAATACACTTATTATGATTAGTAACAACCAATCAATCGCTGAGTTTGACAAAGAATTATGGCAGTCAATCGAATCTGAAAAAAAGCGTCAGGAAGAGCATATCGAACTAATAGCATCTGAAAATTATACAAGTAAAAGAGTCATGGAAGCACAAGGTAGCATGCTGACCAACAAATATGCAGAAGGATACCCCGGTAAACGTTATTACGGTGGTTGTGAGTATGTAGATATTGCTGAAGCATTGGCTATTGAGCGTGCAAAAGAGCTTTTTGGTGCTGATTACGCCAATGTGCAGCCCCATTCTGGCTCACAAGCTAATTCCGCAACTTATATGGCGCTTCTAAACCCAGGCGATACTGTTTTAGGAATGAACTTAAATGAAGGTGGTCATTTAACTCATGGCTCGCCGGTTAATTTTTCTGGAAAAATTTATAAATCAATACAATACGGTTTAGATCCTCAAGGATATATCGATTATGAGCAAGTTGAAGCCCTAGCACTAGAACATAAACCTAAAATGATCCTTGCTGGTTTCTCTGCTTATTCAAGAACTGTTGACTGGTCTAAATTTCGTGAAATCGCCGACAAAGTTGGCGCTTATTTCATGGTAGATATGGCGCATGTTGCAGGCTTAATTGCAGCGGGACTCTACCCCAATCCTGTTCCATTTGCAGATGTTGTTACTTCAACCACCCACAAAACATTAGCAGGCCCAAGAGGCGGAATTATATTAGCCAAGTCTAATCCAGAGCTTGAAAAGAAATTTAATTCTGCTGTTTTTCCAGGTAGTCAAGGCGGTCCTTTAATGCATGTTATTGCAGCTAAGGCAGTAGCATTCAAAGAAGCTTTAGGCGATGAATTTAAAGAGATTCAAAAGCAAGTGCTTATCAACTCAAAAGCAATGGTTGCCGTTTTACAAGAGCGCGGTTACAAAATTGTATCTGGTGGTACTGATAATCATTTGTTTTTGATCGATCTTATCAATAAAGATATAACGGGTAAAGCCGCGGAAGCCGCTTTAGGTGAAGCATTTATCACGGTTAACAAAAATACCGTGCCTAACGAACCTCGCTCTCCTTTTGTCACTAGTGGTCTGCGTATGGGAACACCTGCAATTACAACTCGTGGAATGAAAGAAGCAGAAGCAACAGAGTTATCAGGTTTAATCTGTGATATTTTGGATGATATTGAAAATACGGAAGTGATTGCAAGCGTGAAACGAAAAGTCTTAACATTAACTGCTCGTTTTCCAGTTTATCAATAAAAACGGTTACACATAATGTATTGCCCATATTGCCCCCATCAAGATACTAAAGTGATTGATTCACGTTTAGTCACAGAAGGTGGTCAAGTTCGCCGTAGAAGAGAGTGTATTGAATGCGGCGAGCGTTTTACCACTTTTGAAACGGCTGAACTAATGATGCCAAAAGTAGTAAAAGGTGACGGGACTAGACAACCGTTTGATGATGCTAAATTAAAATCAGGTATATTAAGGGCTGTTGAAAAACGACCTGTATCGGTTGAGTCAGTGGAAGAGTCAATTATTCAGATCCAGCTAAAACTGCGTTCTTTAGGAGAGCGTGAGGTCGATGCATCAATTATTGGCGAATTGGTTATGGAAGCCCTTAGAAAGCTCGATCAAGTGGCATACGTGAGGTTCGCTTCTGTGTATAGGCGGTTTAAAGATGTTAGTGAATTTCGTGAGGAAATTGAACGCCTTGAGTCGAAAGAATAAATGAAATGGACGGAGCAAGATAGAGTTTTTATGGCGCGTGCATTCCAGCTTGCTAAAAAAGGTCAATTTACAGCTCGTCCTAACCCTATGGTTGGTTGCGTTTTAGTAAAAGACAATCAGATTGTTGGTGAAGGTTGGCATCAGGTTTTTGGCCAAGCGCATGCAGAAGTTAATGCATTAAATCAAGCGGGAGCTTATGCAAAAGGAGCGACTTGCTATGTGACACTTGAACCCTGCTGTCACCAAGGTAAAACACCACCTTGTACACAGGCACTAATTGATGCAGGGATAGTTAAAGTAATTGCCGCAGTGCGTGATCCTAATCCAAAGGTTGATGGTTGTGGTTTTACCCTTTTAAATAAAGCCGGGATCGAAGCTGAAGCTGGATTATTAGAAAATGAATCGAGAGAATTAAATGGTGGTTTTATATCCCGCTTTGAAAAAAAAAGACCTTGGATAACTTTAAAGCTTGCCATGAGTTTAGATGGCAAAACCGCTCTTTTTGATGGCACAAGCAAGTGGATTACTGGTACTCAGGCTAGGCAGGACGTGCAAAAATTAAGAGCTAAGCAAGATGCTATTTTAACAGGCATCGGTACTCTTTTAGCAGACGATCCTAGTTTAAATGTTCGTCCTGAAAATACTGAATGGTGGGAGCTTTTAGGTGATACTCAAAAGCATTTTATGCAACCAAGAAAAATATTGTTAGATAGAAGCGGGCGAGCAAAACTAAGCTCAAAATTTTTTAATGAGATGGGTGTTTTTTCCTCAGATAAGATTAAAGATATTTGGTGGATAAAAGAAGGATTTTTAAGAAAAGTTAAGAATCATCATGTTATCAAAGATAAAAAAATTGACAAAATAAATGATCTACGATCATTCGTTAAATATTGTGCTGAAAATGAAGTTAACAAATTATTAATTGAAGCCGGTCATAAGTTAGCAGGCGTATTTATCAAGGAACATTTGGTTGATGAAATAGTGGTATATGTGGCTCCAAAATTGATGGGCATCAATGCTATGGGTTTAATTGATATTAATATTGAAAAAATGGTCGATTGTCCAAAGTTTCAATTAAAGAATGTTAAACAATTTGGTGAAGATGTTCGTTTGACTTATGTGACGCTAACGTCGCGAAATGAGTCTTAACTCTAAGTGACGGATTAAAAATGTTTACAGGAATTATTGAAGCTATCGGACAAATTGAGGCAATTCGAAATCTAGCTGGTGATGCCAAAATCAAAATCAATGTTGGTGAGCTTGATATGAGTGATGTCGCCATAGGGGACAGTATTGCTTGTAATGGTGTTTGTTTAACTGCAATAGAGTTCTCCAAAAACCATTACATGGCAGATGTATCTTCAGAATCTTTGAGGTTAACGACTTTAGGCGATTTAAAAATAGGCTCTTTTGTTAACTTAGAAAAAGCGCTAACTCCCACGACTAGGCTAGGCGGACATTTAGTCTCTGGTCATGTAGACGGGGTTGGCAAAGTCATTTCAGTAGAAAAAGATGCCAGAAGTGTGATTTACAAAATTAATGCACCAAAGGAAATTGCCCACTACATTGCAAAAAAAGGATCAATTTGTGTTGATGGTGTCAGTTTAACCGTTAATGAGGTTGAAAATACGTTATTTAGCCTAAATTTAGTGCCCCACACATTAAATGAGACTACCGCAGAAAATTATAAAGTGGGGAGTCATGTGAATTTAGAAGTTGATCTATTAGCTCGGTATTTAGAGCGATTGTTAACAGGGCAAAAAATAGATTCGTCGCCTGATACTAAGTCGTCTAAAATCACTCCCTCTACAATTACAAAAGCGTTTTTGTCTAAAAATGGTTTTTAAAAATTGCTGCTTATTGAAGGGGCCAGAGTCGTTTTATTACTCAACATTAAAACGCATAAACTAAAATAAAAGCACCATAGTGAGGCGAGTACTTTTATATACTACTCCGCCCCCAAAGAGGTTACAAATTTAAAAATGCAATTAAATACTGCCAAAGAACTAATCGACGACATAGCCGCTGGAAAGATGGTTATCTTAATGGATGATGAAGATCGCGAGAATGAAGGCGATTTGATTATGGCATCTAGCATGGTTCGTCCTGATGATATTAATTTTATGGCTAAATTTGGTCGTGGATTAATTTGCCTTACTTTGACACAAGAACGATGTGAGCAACTAAATTTGCGCTTAATGGTTGATAATAATCAAGCTTCATTTGAAACCAATTTTACACTGTCAATCGAGGCTGCTACTGGGGTTACCACGGGTATTTCAGCTGCTGATAGAGCGAAAACAATTCAAGCGGCGGTTGCCTCAGACGCAAAACCCAATGATATCGTTCAACCGGGTCATATATTTCCTATCATGGCTAAAAAAGGTGGCGTTTTAGTCAGAGCGGGTCATACAGAAGCGGGCTGTGACTTAGCCCGTTTAGCAGGGTTAGAAGCTAGCGGAACGATTGTGGAAATATTGAATGAAGATGGCAGTATGGCAAGGCGCTCAGACCTAGAAAAATTTGCCAAAGAGCATCAATTAAAAATAGGCACTATTGCTGATTTAATTGAACATCGAATGAATACTGAAAATTCAGTCACAAAAGAGTATGAGGTTAATTGGCAAACTGAATTTGGCGAGTTTAAACTTCATGCATATAAAGATGACATTGAAGGGCAGGTACATATAGCTTTGACTAAAGGTCGGATAAAGCCTGAAATACCCACCTTGGTTCGTGTTCATGTTGCCGATGTGGCAACGGATCTTCTTGCTCGTGAGAAAAAAGACAAAGGAAGCTGGACGATAAGACGGGCACTTGAAAAAATTGCGAAAGAAGGCTGTGGAGTGGCATTATTAATAGGCAATCAATCGTCACCTAACGCAATCCTTGATAGAATAGCAAAATTGAGCGCTAATCAATTAAGAGATAAAAGTGAGCCGGCTTCTGCAGAGGATATAACCTCAGTAAAACAAAATGAAAGTAAAGCAACTAGAACTGTCGGTATAGGTTCTCAAATTTTAGTTGATTTAGGTGTTCACAAGATGCGACTTTTAAGTCCAATCAAAAAATATCATTCACTTTCTGGTTTTAATTTAGATGCGGTAGAATATATAGAAGATAATGAGTAATCAACGGATTAGTTATTAATTGTAACAAGTTAAACAAAAGGAAGAATTATGAAGATTGTTGAAGGTAAGTTAACTACGCCAAAGGGCAAGTTTGCTATTTTGGTGGCACGTTTTAATTCTTACATTGTTGAGAGTTTATTAGAAGGCGCTATTGATACTTTAAAGCGACACGGGGTATCGGACGAAAATATTGAAGTCATTAGAGTACCAGGAGCATTTGAAATGCCAATTGCAGCACAAAGAATTGCAAAACAAAATAATTATAATTCCATCATAGCCCTTGGAGCGGTTATCAGAGGCGGAACGCCGCATTTTGAATATGTAGCTGGCGAGTGTGTAAAAGGACTTGCACAAGTTTCGTTAAATGCTGATATTCCTGTTTCGTTTGGTGTTTTAACCGTTGACTCTATAGAGCAGGCAATTGAAAGAGCGGGAACTAAAGCCGGTAATAAAGGCGCTGAAGCTGCGATTAGCGCATTAGAAATGGTTAATCTTTTTGATGAAATGGCTTAGTAAGCTTTTAATAAACCAAATTAACAAATAAGATTAATGATTCAAATAATTATGTTCAATCTTTTGAAATAGAAACGTGAGTAATATTCGTGAGTAAAAGTCAGATCATGGAAAATCAAACGAACAGTATAAAAAAACCTTCTATGCGTAAAAAAGCGCGTAAATATGCCGTACAAGGGATCTATCAATGGCAATTGAGTGGAAACCCAATCAATGATATTGAATTTCAGTTTTTGGAAACAATTAACTCAAAAAAAGTGGATGTCGTGTATTTTCAAGAAATATTGGTGAACTGCTTAACCAGCATTACTGAAATAGATGATTTGCTAGCACCTAATGTTACTCGAGATTTGAGTGAGGTTAATCCAGTAGAATTAGCCGTTTTGCGCTTAGCATGCTATGAATTAAAAAATAGAATTGATGTCCCCTACAAAGTAGTTATTAATGAAGCTCTAGAATTAACTAAAATTTTTGGTGCAGAAGAAGGTCATAAGTTTGTAAATGGTGTTTTGGATAAAATGGCAAAAGAGATACGTCCCACAGAAACTTCAAAATGATTAAATTTTTTATCCAATTGTAAACCGATAAACAGATTGCACTTTGGGTCATCATTTTAGGTTATTTAATGGCCTAAAAATGTAAAACAAAAAAGAATCCTATTTAAAACAATGAATGAATTTGAAATAATTAATGAATTTTTGGCTTTGAAAGTCAAAAATAGAAAAGACGTGATCCAAGGTGTTGGAGATGACTGTGCATTGTTAAAGGTTCCAAGAGGACAGAGGTTAGCTGTCTCTATGGATACTTTGATCGCAGATGTACATTTTTTATCAGACTGTAATCCTTCACATATAGCCCATAAAGCCATTGCTGTTAATCTCAGTGACTTAGCCGCGGCAGGTGCGGAGCCTGCTTGGATAACGGTATCTTTGACAATCCCTAAATTTGATAAAGCTTGGTTAGAATCATTTCACAGTGGTTTAACGAAAATGGCTGTATACTTTGGTATTCAAATTGTAGGCGGAGATACCTGCAAAGGACCACTTTCAATTACCATCCAAGCGCATGGTTTTGTGCCAGAGCAAGTTTTTTGTAGAAGAAGCACTGCACGGGCTGGTGAACTCGTTTGTGTAACTGGGACATTAGGAGACGCCGCTTTGGGTTTGTTAATAGCGCAAGGAAAGTTGAAAGTAGCAAGTGAAGCAGATAAAAAGTTTTTGTTAAAAAAATACGAGACTCCTTATCCAAGGTTAGCGTCCGGCATTGCTTTAAGAAATAGAGCGACAGCAGGAATTGATATTTCTGATGGTTTACTGGCCGATGTTAGTCATATTAGCCAAGCGAGCAATGTAGGGGTTCTACTCAGATGGGAAAGAATACCTTTATCAGATGCGGCAAAAAATGTTGCTGATAAAGCTCTTCTAATGAAATCTGCTTTATTTGGTGGTGATGATTATGAGTTGTGTTTTACAGTAAAAGAAGATGAACTTGATGCTACTCAACAAGCCCTAGAAATGGTTGGTTCAGAATGTACTGCTATTGGACGCTTGAGTGGTAAACCTGGCGTAAGAGTTTTAGATGGGAAGGATGACATTGAAATTGATCAATTAGGTTTCCAGCATTTTGGCTGAAATTGAAGCGAAAACTATTTTTACAAATCCAATTCACTTATTAGCGTTTGGATTCGGTAGCGGTTTGTCGCCTAAAGCTCCAGGCACTTTTGGAACCTTAGCAGCCATACCATTTTATATTTATGCTTCAACTTTATCGCTAGAGTATTATATTGGGCTATGTTTTTTTATATCTTTAATCGGAATTTACATTTGCGGAAAAAGTGCCAAACTATTAAATACACACGATCATCCGGGTATCGTTTGGGATGAGTTTGCAGGCTTTTTCATCACAATGATTGCAGTTCCTTTTAGTTGGCAAAATATTATTTTAGGTTTTATTTTGTTCCGAATATTTGACATCTTTAAACCTTGGCCGATTAGTTGGTTAGATAAACATGTTGAAGGGGGATTAGGTATTATGATTGATGATATTCTTGCAGGACTGTTATCGTTAGTTTGTATCCATATTCTGCTACTCTATTTTATATGAAATCCTTCAACATAAAATTTATTAGTCACTATTTTTTCGTTATTTTCAACTTCTTGGTTTTATCTAATACCATCCTAACATCCGAATTAAAAGCCGATGAAATTCAATTAAAAGTCATAGCGCTTTTCAAAAATGCGGTGATTATTAAATATAATGGCAAGCAAAAAATGTTAAGAAAAGGGCAATCGCTTAACCAAAATATTAAGTTAGTTTCTGCTGATAGTCATGGTGCCATATTTATTATTAATGGAAAACGAACAGAATTAGGTTTGCATGATTCCCGTATAAGTGATGTGCCGTTAAATGCTAATAGTGCACAAGAAAAATTTTCTATTAATATACCGTTGAACCAAAAAGGAAGCTTTCTAACAAGTGGTTCAATCAATGGTGTACCGGTTAGTTTTGTGGTGGATACTGGCGCAACGTTAGTTGCGATGAGCGAGCAAATAGCTAAAAAAGTTGGCTTGCAGTATAAGCTATATGGAAAACCCTCAATCGCTAGCACCGCTGCTGGCAATACCCGAACTTGGGTTATGCCATTAAAAAAAGTTAGCGTAGCAGGATTAGAGCTAACCAATGTATATGGCGCGGTTGTTGAAAAAATGGAAATGCCAGAAGTTCTTTTGGGTATGTCATATTTGAGACATCTTAAAATGACCAACGATGGTCAAGTTATGAAGTTAAGCAAAAGGTATTGAAATCAGTCAGATAATTTTTCTAGATTTAAGTACTGCATTAGGATACTTGTCCGTTTTTCTATTCTACAAACCAGCATGTGATTATTTACCTCTATCGCCATCCCACCTCAAGAAATATTATTATAAAAAGCGAGAGTTTTTTTGAACTATGAATAATTAGTTTGAGGTTAGCTATCATTGGTATCGTCATTTACAATTTTGTTTTTTTAGATATAGGACAAGGAGGTTACTTTCACAGAGATTTTTTATGCATTAAATTTAACTAATAGATATTTATAAATAAAAGCTGTATTTTGACTAATTAAATTAGAAATATCGGCTAAAGGGCATCTACACTTCATACCCCATATCAGAATCAGATAATTAAGAATATTATCAAGAGTCTTTGGCTGTAGTTAGAAAGTTAAGCAACTAACAAGCGGTTAGTGTCGTGACAGCTCACTTGGACAACCGAGCGTTCTGAGTGACTGCCAAAGAGAGAAATTGTGACTTAAAATGCAATTGCCTGACCGACTGAAAATGACCCATAAAGGCCGGTCAGTGCTATCTATTCGAGCGGCTACTGTCGCAACAAAGGAGACATTCAATTAAATGTTATTTTCTAGATATGATAGGAGATATTCTGCTTGAAGTTTAATCACACCTAAGTTGGTAAGTTTCCAATGTATATCACTAATCCTATAACTTAGATCATTTTTAAAATTTGTATATTGTTTTAAAATCTTTATTTGATGTCTGGTAACTTCTTCACTAAGTTCAAGTTTGCAATCTTTATTTAGCTTGACCAGAATGATTCTTGAATCGCCTGATAAAAAGTCTACCTGATCATCACAATGCGCTCTGATTGCGTCTTGAATTTCAGTAAATAATATACTGCGTATATTAATGCGGTAAGCTGTCAGTGGTGCTGTACCTGATTCATCTGTTTTTATTGCATTATCGTATATTTGAATATTTTGTCTTAGCTCAATGTCATTCAAATATTTCAGCATTCCAGTTGAGTTAATTTCATTAATAGTGAAGTTGGCTACCCTTAACCCAGTTCTTTGCGTAGATTGATAAGCCATTACAATAAAAGCTTCATCCAACTCGTTCTCAGGTTTATCTATATCGAGGTACACAATGCCTGCATAGTCTATTACGCCTTGGTAATATTGAATATCATTATCCAGGCGAGTTATATTTTCTTTAAGTTCATTAATTAATCGATGTTTGTATATTGTCACTTCATTATTAATTTCTCTATCCTGATTCCATTCAGTTACTTGCATACCGAGAAATATACCAACTACCACGACAATGACATCAAGACCTACAGCGAACCAGTTTTGATCAGTAACATGTTTCATAAAACGACGAAGAATCATTGATAATTCCTAACTTTGATTATTATTTATCCATGACTGACAATGTACTTCTTAATTGGCTAGTTATCAAATGTTGACAGGTTAATAACGTCCGCTGTTCGAACTTTACTGCCTATCAGAGAAATGCTGTGACTGTCGGCTACTGGCACTCAAGAGTCGTACGCTGATAACCATCGCAGCTTTTTGCCTGAGGGTCTCTGTTTGACTGTGTATTCAACTAGTTAACACAACACTACTAATATATAATTTAGAAAAGCTGTGTTG
>JBLIBL010000050.1:0-23756 GCA_047633355.1 Polaribacter sp. | reverse complement strand
AAGTTTTTTTCCTTAAGCAATTGTCTAATTTGACGAGGTGTATCACCTTCCATAACACCTTTTTTTTGCTTGCCTGCGGTATCGAGCGCAACATATTCAAAAGCAGCCATGATTAGTCTTCTCTAGTGACCCGAAGGACTTCTTCAACAGTTGTTATTCCCTCGAGCACCCTTCTCTTGCCATCTTCACGGATGCTAAAACCTTTTTGTCTTGCATGCTTTTCAATTTCTAACTCACCTGCACCATTGTGAATCATTGCTCTCGTCTCTTCATCAACGATAACTAATTCGAAAATACCTTGTCGCCCTTTATAACCAGAATGATTACACTCAGTACAACCTTTTACATGAAAAATTGTTGGTGGATTAGTAGCATCAAAACCCATCAGTTCACATTCTTTATTGTTTGCGGGTTTTGCATCTTTACAATTTGGACATAGAGTCCTAACCAAACGCTGAGCAAGAACGCCAAGTAAACTTGAAGATAAAAGAAAAGGCTCAATGCCCATGTCTTGCAATCGAGTGACAGCACCAGATGCCGTATTGGTATGTAAAGTTGAAAGAACCAAATGCCCTGTTAAACTTGCTTGAACTGCAATTTCTGCGGTTTCTAAATCTCGAATTTCTCCTACCATCACGACATCGGGATCTTGTCTTAAAATTGCACGTAAACCAGTAGCAAAGGTCATTTTAACTTTGCCGTTAACCTGAGTTTGGCCAATACCATTCAACAAATATTCAACCGGGTCTTCAACGGTTAAAATATTTCTAGTGGCGTTATTTAGTAAAGAAAGTCCTGCATAAAGTGTTGTCGTTTTACCTGAGCCAGTTGGTCCTGTTACTAAGATAATGCCATGCGGTTTATGAAGTAAACTATCCATTTCCTTTTTAATGTGATCAGGCATACCTAAGTGAGAAAATTCTAATCGGCCGGCTTGCTTATCTAGCAATCTCATAACAACTCGCTCACCATGACTAGATGGAATAGTTGATACTCGAACATCAACACCACGGTTAGCAATTTTTAATGTAATTCGACCATCTTGGGGAATTCTTTTTTCTGCGATATCAAGCTTAGCCATAACTTTAATTCTTGAAACTAATAAAGGGGCTAGTTTTTTACCGGGACTCAAAACTTCTCGTAAAACACCATCAACGCGAAAACGAACTTTTAGATCATTTTCAAAAGTTTCTACATGAATATCTGAGGCATTCTCTTTTATTGCTTCTGTTAACAATGCATTGATTAATTTAATAATTGGCGCATCGTCATTTGCTTCTAATAAATCTTCGGTTTCAGGCAGCTCGTCAGCTAGTTTAAACAAATCTAAATCATCGCCAATATCTTCCATCGCAGCCATTGCGTCACCGGTATTGTCTTGATAAACCTTACCGAGATTAAATTCAAAGTCTTCATCTGACACTTCTTGAAATTTTATTTTCTGTTTAGCAAATCGTCTCGCTTCGGAAATTGATTTGATGCTAACCGTTTTTTTAACTAACGCCGTTAGATTGTCTTCATCTTTTTTACCAGTAATCAATACGCCATGTTTTTTAGCGAAAGAAAAAGGTAATCGAATATTTTCCTTGTCTTGAATTAATGCTTGGCTGGGTGCTTGGCTAGGTGCTTCAACGACTTGACTATCATCACGGCTTTCATCAACAACTTCAGCAGCTTCGTCATCCAAAAGCATTTGAACTAGCTGAGCGAATAACTCATCGCCATCATTTTTTCCTGAGTTTCTAATCAAATCACTAACAGCCATTTTATTACTTACTCGTTACTTGCTTTTGGAGGTAAAGGTACAATTGGTGCATTTGCAGCTTCTACATCTTCTAAGATTTTATTTGCTCTATCAAAACTAGGAGGTAAAGCCAGAGTATCATCCCACTCTGGTAAAATTGCTGGGTCTGTAAATGGCATTAAAGAGATCCCTTTTAGTTTTTTGTCCAATTCTAGAGCTCTCATGTAATTATATTTACTAGAACTAATATTATTGATATCGGCAATATCAGTAATAATTATTGGGCGAATAAATACCATTAAATTGGTTTTCCTTTTAGTCGTTCCACTCGACCGAAACAAT
Source organism: Polaribacter sp. (assembly GCA_047633355.1). Lineage (GTDB taxonomy): Bacteria > Pseudomonadota > Gammaproteobacteria > Enterobacterales > Kangiellaceae. The sequence continues at coordinate 21,670 of JBLIBL010000050.1, read as the reverse complement.
GCACCCAAGAAAGGTATATCACCTAATATTGGCACTTTCTGTTCACTCTGTTGAATGTCGTTATCGATGAGTCCACCTAAAACAATCGTTTGTCCACTATTGACTAGGACAGTTGTATTTATGGTTCGCTTATTGGTTACAACATCAACTGAAGTGCTTCCTGCGATACCCGAAACCTCCTGCTCTATTTTTAAGACAACCGCGTTTCCTTCATTAATTTGTGGTGTTATTTTTAATTTTATACCAACATCTTGACGGTTAACTGATTGGAAGGGGTTAGCATTCCCAGTTCCTAGCTGAGACCCCGTAATAATAGGAATTTCCTGACCAATACTAATGGTTGCTTCTTCGTTATCTAATGTGGTTAAACTAGGGGTAGAAAGAACATTTGATTCTGTATCAGATGCTAATAGTTTTAAAAGTCCAGCCCACGATTTACCATCGGAAAAACCCAACAATGCTCCGGTTACTCCAGCAATTGCTTGCGCTACACCAGCACCATTGTCGCCCTGATTAGGTGTTTCTGTAGTCGTTGACACTCCATCTATAATTTGTACCGTTGTTGTCCCATCTTGTCCTCGATTTGAAAGTACTCCACCTAGAACACTAGTGACTGATGGGGTGGTATTAGAAAAGTTAACTATTCCCCCTTCACCGGCCCACTGAACGCCTAATTCCTTATTTAATGATTCTGAAATCTCAACAATAATCGCTTCTACATGTACTTGTTGTCGTCGAATGTCTAACTGGTTAATCACCGAGTCAAATGAATTCATAATATCTGGCGGAGCAGTAATCACTAGTGAATTAGTTTCTTTATGCGCTTTAATTGAGTAACCTTTACTATTTCCACGTCTTGAACTAGTGCCTTTCTTTTTAGAGGCATCGGTTTGAATTGAATCGCCTACACCTTCTAGTAATGTTGCAATTTCTTCTGCTTTGGCATAATGAAGATGCCTTACTTTAGGATTACCTGCATTTTTAATGGGCGAATCTAACCTGGCAATTAATAATTTCAGTCGTAAAGAAGACTTATTATTTGCACTTAATAAAATACTGTTCGTTCTTTCATCCGCTACAAATTTAGGTTTATTAACATCACCTTTTTTTGAACCACTATTAGCCTTCTCTAAAGTCTCTAAAATTCTAACTACCTCGGTTGCAGAGGCATGTTCTAAATCAATCACTTCTATTTCTTGATTACTTTCTTGGTCGATTTTTTCAATAATTTTTACTAAGCGTTCAAGATTAGCAGATGTATCGTGAATAACAATGACATTGGTTGGTTTATATTGGGCCATGTGTCCTTGTTGTGGAATAAGTGTTCTTAATAAAGGAACTAACTGACTAACGTCAACATTATCGACTTTGATAACTCGAGTAATCAGTTGGTCGCCAGCATATTTTTTTCCTTCAGTATAAACTTCAACTGAATCTTGCTTAGCGGTTTGCAGCTGTTCTATTTTATAAAGATTGCCAGTTTTAACAGCACTAAACTGGTGGACTTTTAAAACACTCAAGAATAATGCGAAAATCTCTTCTTCATCCATTTCATGCTGAGAAATAACGGTAATTTTTTTGTTTCTTACTCTTGGGTCAACAATGAATGTTTTACCAGTCAGCCGACTAACCATTTCAATAAAAACGCCAATATCAGTTTCTTTTTGATTAATAGTTGCTTTATCAGCTGACACATTAGTGTTGAATAAAACTAAGCTGATAAAAATCAAACTTAGTTTTGTAGTTACATTTTTAAACATTGATTGCTTTCCTAGATATAACATTTTCGAATTTAACTTTCCTAATTTTTTGATATTATCTGCTACTCTATTTCGTTCAATTCTATTTCTTCCAATGCGCATTTTATTTACCGCCCTGAGCATTACTTAAATCTAATAAGAGACTAACATTTTGATTACCACGCATAATATCAACCTGTATATCTTGCATATTTTGAATCTCACCAAATAATTGCATCGCGTCAGACGGGCTTGCCAAAGACATACCATTAACCCCCGTAATGACATCGTTTCTTCTCAAACCCAGTTGCGTAAATAGTCGTTTATCTTTACCTGGAGAAATTCGGTAGCCTATTGTTTCGCCATTTTTGGAGGCCGGACTCATTTTGACCAACTCAGCTAAACTCATTGGATTGTCTAACAATTTTTTACGGTATTCATTTAAAGATTTGCTGATCTGTTTATTTTTTCGTTTATCTTGTACTTTTTTACCTTTCTCTTTTTTTAATGTTAGCTGCGATGATTTTTTAATTTTCATTCCAGCTGGCAAGGAGTCTTTTAAACTAAGCACTTCTTTTTTGCCATTGGTTTCCAGAATGACTCTGTCTATATAAACATTACGCAGATAAACTCGACCAGCGACTTCAAGCTTATCATCAATAAAATAAACCGCCTGTTTTCCTTTACCATCTTCGATGATCGAATTGGAATGATTTTTATTATTGGCAGAATAAATTCCTCTCAGTTTAAGGTTTAGCCTTGTTTCAGGTGCATCTTCAACATCTTCGGCAGCCACTACTGAGGTTTTTTCTTGTTCGCCAAATAAATGCATACTAACTAAACCGCCTACATCGACAGAGTTATTCACTGTAGAGATTTGAGAAGCAGGTACAATCGTTGCTTTTTTATTGGAAATATCATCTGACATAAAATACAGCGTAAAAACCCAAAATAATTTGGCACTGACAATTGTAACAATGATCCATCCAGCCCATTGTATAAGCGGCAACCAATTAAAGTAATTTTTGCCCCAATTCAGTAGTGTGTTTGTCGATAAATTCATTAATTAAGTTAACTTTTTAAATAATCCCTAGACCATCTAGGACAAATGCCAATAAAGCTTAGCTGAATCTACAGCTTAAAGCAAAACGCTGTAAGTTTTAATTTTTATTTTCAGGTAAGATTGAGTCACAACCTTCATTTTGTCTAAATAACCAAACGTGTAAACTCCTAAAAAGGGTTAAAGCTGGTCAAAATACTTTATGTCTAAACAAAAAAATCTCAAATCGACCGATATCAATCAAGTACAGATCAAGGTACGCCTTGATAAATGGCTGTGTGCATGCCGATTTTACAAAACTAGAGCGATTGCTAAACAAGCAATTGAAGGTGGGAAAATACATTACCAGGGAATTAAACCTAAAACAGGTAAAATCATCAAAATAGGTGACAAAGTAAAATTACGCCAAGGCTTTGATGAGAAAACGGTTGTTATAGTTGAACTTTGCGATATTCGTAAAAACGCTACATTTGCACAAACGCTTTATCATGAAACAAAAGAGAGTATTGTAAAAAGAGAAGAAATCACTCAAATGCGTAAATTATCCGCGTCCCCAACCCAAGGCAAACCTGACAAAAAACAACGTAGACAGATCCACCGGTTTAAAATGGTTGAATGAATTTATAACGCTAGCTATTATTATTCTTGTTTTCATTATCAGCTAATGAGCTTTGACCATCTTCAGCGACTTTATTCATTTTATTGAGTCGTTTTTCTTCTTTTTTCTTCTTTTTTGCAATTTCTTTCTGTCTTTTTTCGAATGAATAGTTAGGTTTTGCCATTAGAGTTCTCTTACGTTAGTTTGGATGAGGACCATGAAAACCAGCCCACTAATTATAACTTTATTATTTATTTGTAAATTTGGTATAAATGATATCATGAAAAACACGATTGCAATCGGATTTTGATAACCGTTGAATCGGTAATTTACATGAAACTTAATAACTTCAAGCTTTTGAACTGCTATAACGTCTCAAATCGCTCACAATAAAATACCTTACTGCTTTGTACTTCCGATGTGAATTTGACTCATATATTAAGTACTTTTGTAATCTAATCACAATAACCGCTTTCAGTTGTTCATCATAAGAGTCATACTGACATATCTCCGCGTTGACATCACAGGCAACATTGAGGTCTATACCTAGAAACTGTCCTAAGGTTGGCTCAAACCGACTTTAGATTAATACACTTATGACTACAGGTAAATATGATGAGCAAAGGACAAGACAATAAAAAAAACGTTAAAAAGAAACCCCTTTTAACTGCAAAGGAAAAGAAAGCAGCAAAGAAGTCAAAGAAAGCAGAATAGCCGAGTCAGGCCGTTAAATCACTTAGATGGCCTGTCAAATTTAAACTCAAAATTAGGGTATTATCTAGACTCATTAAAAGTATTTACGCTACTTTTATTTTACTTTTTAATCGCTAACTCCATGCCTATTGATAGTGACTGCAGTAATTGAAACTTTATGTTCTAAATTGACAACAATTAAATCCTTTTGACCATTTGGTAGCGGTGTTATCAGCAACTGCAACATTGATATCAAAAATTAAAGGTGACAATAACATTCTGTTTATGAACGAATTCATTTGTAATTCTTACATATAAAATTGGCTCTTCCGAAGAATCTGTGGGCAAAGAGTACAATTAAAATTTAACAGTAAATCTCGTCAGATTAAGTTTTGTCATTTTCTAATAATCTATTTTCTGCCTAAGGTTTTTTAAACTTCCTTTTTTTGTTTTTTTGTCCATTCTTTTTGTTTGGGAAGATTTACTGGGCCTAGTGACCCTTCGCTTTTTTTGAACATATGTTGCACGTATAATCAATTCAATCAATCGCTCGATTGCATCTTGCCTATTTTTTTCTTGAGTTCTAAATTTTTGCGCCTTTATGACAATAACCCCATCAGTTGTTAATCTCGAATCAGAAATGTTTAACAGTTTTTCTTTAATATCATCAGTGAGTGATGATTGCTGAATATCAAATCGCAAATGGATAGCTGACGAAACTTTATTAACATTTTGCCCGCCTGCACCCTGAGCACGTATTGCCGTTAGCTCTAGCTCATCAATATTCAGGTTTATTTTTTCATTTATTTTCATTGCTCAATCTTAGTGCTCGTTTTGTTTGAATAACTAAACAAACAATACTTTCTATTTCTCAGAACTCATCATCTTGTCACGTAATAATCTAAATTCAGTACCTTGGTACCAGTTCGGCCATTGATCACTTGTCGCAAGAATATGTCCGGTATTTAGATACAATTGAAGATCCTCTTTAGCACCATGCCATCCCCAATCTTCTGCGTATTCATCACATAATTGGTGATAACACTTAGCAACTCGTGCGCCAATACGTTCAGCGATTTCAGCTTCAACAGGATTCAATGCGATAGAACCTCCACCAACACTAAGAGCTGGAACACCTTTTTTGGCTAGGCTAAAATGATCTGAGCGGAAGTAGTAACCACGTTCAGGATGCGGCTCTGGTGTTAATTTTCTATTCTGCTTTTGAGCCGCAGTCGCCAGAGTTTCCTCTAAATCTGATTTTCCAAAACCTTTGACACTGATATCTTTCTTACGTCCTAAAATATTAAGACTATCCATATTAATTAGACCCACTATTTTAGACAGTGGCATTGTTGGGTTATCGGCAAAATATTTTGAACCCAAAGTTCCCTGTTCTTCCGCGGCAGCTCCAACAAAAGTAATTGAACGACGAGATTTTTTATTTAAGCTGGCATATGCTCTGGCGATTTCCAGTAAACCCGCCATTCCGCTGGCATTGTCGTGGGCACCGTTGTAGATTTGATCGCCTTCTAGGGTTTTATCTTGGCCTAAATGATCAACGTGAGCCATATAAATAATATGCTCATCAGAGGCTTCACTGCCCGGTAATGTTGCAACGATATTATTGGAACCGGATTTTTTAAAAGTTGAAGTCACTTCAACGGATACTTTTAAGCCCAAATCGACTGCTTTAAAACCAAGCACTTGAGCTTTCGCTTTTTCGACCGCAAAATCTAAACCAGCTTTACTAAATAGCTCTTGTGTTTTGTTCACATCAATCCACATTTCAATATCTACGACTGGACTGCTATTCGCGGTTCTAGGCAAATGGTATTGAGTATTGGCCCAGCCATTTTTGATAACACTCCAGCCATAACTCGCGGGTGCGGTTTCATGGATAATGATTGCGGCCTTGGCACCTTGTCTGGCAGCTTCTTCATACTTGTAGGTCCAGCGTCCGTAATAGGTCATGGTTTTACCGGCGAATAATTCAGGATTACCTGTTGCATAACCTGGATCATTAACTAAAATAACAACCGTTTTACCTGCAACCTCTAATCCAGCGTAGTCATTCCAGTTATACTCAGGGGCATTAATACCGTAACCAACAAAAACCAATTCGGAATTTTCAATGCTACGAAGTGTTTCCTTTTTGCGCGTATTAGCCACATAGTTATTTGGATAGTCAAATTCGATATCAGCAATTTTGAGGTTCTGGCTAACGCTGGAATTAATCGCAAGCAAGTCGACTTTTTGTAAGTAGCTATCGCCATTTCCTGGTTTGATACCTAGGGATTTAAAATTCTTAATGAGGTAATCAGCAGCCAATCTGTCACCTTTTGAAGCAGGTTCTCTGCCTGCTAGATCATCCGAGGATAGGTATTTAATGTGCTTTTTAAGATTATCGATTGATATATCATCGTATACAGCCTGAAAGTTTGATTTTTCGGAAACATTTTTCGCCTTGCCCGGCTCTGGAACTTGCTCAGAGCACCCACCGATGATCAATCCAAAAAAAACATAAGAAAGTGTCAGTTTGACGCTCCTTTCAACGATATTGATTCTTTTGAAGATATTGATTGGTTGCAATATTGTCCTAGACATTGTGTGATTCCCCTTAGGATTTATTTTTGTTAGTACTCAAGAGTGTTAGTGTATCTGAATTTCGATGTAAAATTCAAAACTAGTCAAATAAAGGTGCTAAATTCGCGCTCATTTCCACTGGTTGATTTTTATTCAAAATGCATCTACTCCTCAACTTATATCTAGTGTATAATGCGCGCCTTTCGCGTTAGCGTCCAAGAATTCCAAACGCATATTAACGACAGATTTAAGAATTTTAATCCCAAATTTTAATCCCTGAATTTTAACACTAAGATAGAGTAAGAAAATGACTGATTTAAGCAAATACAGAAATATAGGCATATTTGCTCACGTAGATGCCGGTAAAACCACAACTACAGAGCGAATTTTGAAGCTTACTGGTAAAATCCATAAAACCGGTGAAGTTCATGACGGCGAGTCTACGACTGATTTTATGGAACAGGAAGCTGAGCGTGGAATTACGATTCAATCCGCAGCAACCACTTGTTTCTGGAAAGAGCACAGATTAAATATCATCGATACCCCTGGTCATGTTGATTTTACAGTTGAAGTTTATCGTTCTTTGAAAGTTCTTGATGGCGGTGTAGGTGTTTTCTGTGGAAGTGGTGGCGTTGAGCCACAATCAGAAACAAACTGGCGTTACGCGAATGACTCAGCCGTTGCGCGTATTATCTTTGTTAATAAAATGGATCGAGTTGGTGCTGATTTCCTTAGAGTAGTCAAGCAAGTAAAAGATGTATTAGGTGCTAATCCATTAGTCATGACATTACCAATAGGCTCTGAAGATAAGTTTGCCGGTGTCGTTGATATTTTAGATGGAAAATCGTATGTTTGGGGTGAAACTGGTGCGCCGGAAGACTTCAAAATTGGTGATGTTCCGGCAGATATGCTTGAGAAAGTGGCTGAATACCGTGAAATGCTAATTGAAACGGCATTAGAGCAAGACGACGACTTAATGGAAGCCTATTTAGAAGGTGTAGAGCCCTCTATGGAAGATATCAAACGTTGTATTAGAGATGGAACCAGAAAGCTAGATTTCTTCCCAACTTATTGTGGAAGCGCGTTTAAAGACAAAGGCGTACAAAATATTCTTGATGCAGTTGTCGAGTATCTACCTTCTCCAACTGAAGTTAATCCACAACCATTAACTGACGAAGAAGGAACGCCTAACGGTGAATTCGCACTCGTTTCTACGGAAGAGCCTGCGAGAGCATTAGCATTTAAGATTATGGATGACCGTTTTGGTGCGCTTACTTTTGTGCGTGTTTACTCTGGTGTCATCAATAAAGGCGATACGCTGATTAACTCATTCACTGGTAAGTCAGAGCGTATTGGCCGAATGGTTGAAATGCATGCAGATGAAAGAACTGAGTTAAACAGAGCACAAGCAGGCGATATTATCGCTATTGTTGGTATGAAAAACGTACAAACTGGGCACACCCTTTGTGATCCGAAAAACGTATGTACATTAGAGCCAATGGTTTTTCCTGAGCCAGTAATATCTATTGCTGTAACACCTAAAGATAAAGGTGGTTCTGAGAAAATGGGGCTAGCAATCGGTAAAATGGTTGCAGAAGATCCAACCTTTATTGTTGAAACAGATCAAGAGACTGGTCAGACCATTCTTAAAGGAATGGGCGAACTTCATTTAGATATCAAAGTAGACATATTAAAGCGTACTTACGGTGTTGAGTTAGAAGTTGGTGAACCACAAGTGGCTTATCGTGAAACCATTACTCAAGAAATTGAAGATAGCTACACACATAAGAAACAATCAGGTGGGTCTGGTCAGTTTGGTAAAATCGACTACCGTATCAAACCAGGTGAACCAGGAACTGGATACATTTTCACTTCGAAAGTTGTTGGTGGTAACGTTCCTAAAGAATTCTGGCCTGCGATTGAAAAAGGCTTCAGAGGAATGATGGGCGAAGGTGTTTTAGCTGGCTTCCCAGTATTAGACGTTGAAATTGAATTATTTGATGGTTCGTTCCATGCGGTCGATTCCTCGGCGGTTGCTTTTGAAATAGCGGCTAAAGGCGCTTTCCGTCAGTCAATTCCTAAAGCAGGTCCTCAATTAATTGAGCCAATGATGGCGGTTGATGTATTTACACCGGATGATCACGTTGGTGATGTTATTGGTGATTTAAACAGACGTCGCGGAATGATCAAAAATCAAGAAGCTGGTGTAACAGGCGTAAGAATTAAAGCAGACGTTCCATTATCAGAAATGTTTGGATACATTGGAAGCCTACGTACAATGACTTCAGGTCGTGGTCAATTCTCTATGGAATTCTCACATTACTTACCTTGCCCTAACAGCGTTGCTGAAAAGGTGATTGAAGAAGTTAAAGAAAGAAATGCTAAGAAGTAGTCATTTGTCGACTCCACGCAAGAGGCAGAAGTTCTAAAACGAAATACCCCGCTAGCAAAACTAGCGGGGTATTTTTTTGTCTTTAACTTAAGCGAGTATTTAGTCTTTTGTTTTATTCACCTTACAAAGATTAATCACACCCGATAATGCTTCATCCATTTTAATTTCTTTGCTGTAGCCTAAGCCTATCACTCTTTCAAATTTATGTCCTTCTATAGGCAATAATATCAATTTTTGTGTATTAAAAAAACTAGGGTGATTAGGGACAATAGCAGCACCAACTCCTGCGGCAACCAATTCAACAGCGTATTCAACGGTTTTAACCCTTGCTCTAGTATTCATTTTAATATTATGTGGTTCAAGCGAACGTAAAAGTGTTCTAGTCACTAAACTAGGTCCTCTTAAAATAAAATTGAGCCCTTTCAAATCTTCATACTCTAATTCTTGTTTATAACTTAAAGGATGACCCGGCGGTAATGCCATCATAAATTCGTCCTTCCAAAATGGGAAAAAGGCTTCATCTTTTTTTACCATATTATCTGCAATAATTCTTGCATCACAAGTACGCTTTTCAGCATCTACTAAAGTAAGCTCTATACCTTTTACTGAGTCTATGATCTCTTTCATCAACAGGCTCATTCGTGATGCTCCTAAAGCCGGTACCACACCTAAACGAAAAGGACGAATATTAATTTTGCGTTGGAATGATTGTTTAATTGAACGCGCTTGACCGGTTATTTGTTGGGCCATTGGATACAGTCGATGTCCTGCATCGGTGGGGTTTACACCTCGTGTATGGCGTATAAAAAGTGGTTCACCAAGGTATCCTTCCAGGCTTTGGATAGCAGAAGAAATAGAAGGCTGAGAAATAAAGCAATGTTTAGCTGCAGCACTAATACTTTCTAATTCATAAACCGATTCAAAATATCTTAACTCTCGTAAATCCATAATCAATCAGGCTCTCTTATAATGTAATTTTGAATTTAAGAATACTCAAACATGGTTAGTTTATTAGCTATAACTAGCCATACAGTATTCCTATAGCAATTATAGTAACACAATATTATACCTCTATCTTAGAACCCTTTACTCTTCACAAAAATTAACCTCTTAATCAATTTTAGAAGTAGATAATGACATTAAATCAACAGAAGCTAGAAAATTTTTTTCAATCTATGTGGTTAGATTATTTAGCATTAAATCCAGAAGCAGATAAGATTTATCAATTATTCAATCAAAAAGACAATGTTAAAAATGATCATATTGCTATAAGAACTTTTGGACTTCCAGGAATTCACGTTGAGGATATCGCCCAACCCTTAATTGATCTTGGTTATGTTGAAATACAGAGTTATCATTTTGAACAGAAAAATTTACGAGCTAAACATTATTCGCATCCGACAATGCCTCTTATCTTTATTAGCGAATTAATCGTAGAGTCATTTTCAACAGCAACTCAAGCGCTAATTAAACAATTGGTAACTCAAATTGATTTAAATAAAGTCCCGTGTAATGACTTTCTATTTTCAGGTCGCCATTGGGAACTATCAACGACTGCATACAGTCAATTATTACAAGAAAGCGAATATGCTGCATGGGTAGCAGCTTTCGGCTACCGCCCTAACCATTTCACTGTATCAATTAATGACTTGGCGCATTTTGACAATATTATTGCAGTCAATGAGTTTATTAAAGACAATGGATTTATATTAAACGTATCAGGGGGTGAAGTAAAAGGTAACGCTGATTCTTTTTTAGAGCAATCCTCGACTATGGCAAATAGAATTAAAGTTGAATTTTGTGATGGTCAATTGGTGATACCAAGTTGTTTTTATGAGTTTGCATTTCGCCACCCTCTTGCAAACGGAAAGCTGTTTAAAGGTTTTGTAGCGAGTTCCGCTGATAAAATATTTGAAAGCACTGATAATACTAATACCATTATAAACCCCTCTGAAAAACGTAGAGCAAGAGCAGCGTAAAGAAAACAGATAGTGCTTAAGTATTAAGATCTCAATATTCTATATTGTTTTAAATATCGATGTTTAACGGGGTTATCCCTCTTTTTTTTATCTGATATAATTGGTTTAATTATATTCAACTAACTAGTCGTAATATGTCCGATAAAATTCATCGTTTTATTTTTGATAGTTTTGGCATTCGTGGAGAGTTAGTCCAGCTAGACACAAGTGTGCAGCGCATGCTTCAATCACATCAATACCCTCCAGTAGTGGCAGATCTACTTCAACAAGTTGCAGCGGTTTCCGTTTTATTAACAACAACATTGAAATTTGAAGGACGTTTATCTGTGCAACTTCAGACGTCTGAAGCACTGAGAATATTAGTTGTGCAATGTAACCATAAATTAGGCTTTCGCGGTATTGCACGATTAGATAAAGATGCTAACTTTTCAAATCTAGATTATGCTCAATTAACCAAAGATGGAAAACTAACCATCACTATCGAGCCGAACAAAGGCAAACGCTATCAAGGGATCGTCTCATTACAACATAATACATTTGCAAAATGTATTGAGGAATATTTTAATCAATCAGAGCAACTTAGAACTCGTATTTGGTTTTTTAATAATGAAGAACGAGTCACTGGTCTGATGTTACAAGCTTTACCTGATATGCTTAGCCAAGACTCATTTGATCATTTAGTTTACCTTGCTCAAACACTTACAGAAGAAGAGTGTTTGACTATAGATGCTAGCATTTTACTACATCGATTATTTCATGAAGAAAAAGTAAGAAATTTATTAGTTGAGGATATCAAATTTCAGTGCGGTTGTAGCCGTAAAAAAATGTTAGATTCAGTTTCATTATTTCCTGAAAGTGAAATTGATGAGATTCTTCAAGACAAAGGACACGTCAGTGTTAAGTGTGAATTTTGTCTTGCGAAATTTAAATTTAAAGCGATAGACTTAAAGTCTAATAAGGCGCTTTCTACTAATAAGACATTACATTAGTCTTATTAGTTTTCTATTTCCTTTTCTTTATTGACTAAAAAATTAAGTAATTCAAACATCTCATTTTGACCGCCTGAACGCATAGGATTAACACGATACTTTCCGGCAACAATAAATTCAGGCACACTGGCTAATTGGAACTTCTTTGTTAATCTTTCAGCTTGAATGACTCTTTTTATTATTCGTTGGCTCTCAAAAACTTTAACAAACTTTTGTTTTTCTATACCATAAATCTCAAAGAAATCCGCCAACTCTTCCTTACTCTCCAGCTTAACTTGATTAATTACAATTGCTTCAAATAGAGGAACATGAATTTTCTCTTGAATTTTTAGCTCTATGGCGGTGTAATAAGTTTGAGCGAAGACACGCATCGATTTATTCCAAACAGCGTGAAAATAACTAAATTCAACTTCTTTTAAATGCCCTTTTTTCCAAGCTTCCACTTGTGCGTAAGCTCCATAGCAATGACCACATCCGTATGAAAAGGCACTGATAACTTCAACTCTATTACTGTTCGATAGTGGCAATGGAGATTCAAGTTTTTGATAGTGAACCCCCTCTTTAAACTCAACGGTTGCATCCGTTACTTGTTTTGGTTCTTCTCCATCCCTCGCAATTTCTATCAATTCATCTTGATTAAATAACTTTACTGAAATTAATTTTATTTCTTCGCTTGGTACATTTTGATGAATACCAAGAGTGAGCGTTTTCTGTTTAGACATTTCAGTTAAAAACGCTAGTCCTTTTGTCACTTGCGCAAAAACCGTATAACCTGATTTTCCTTTTTTATAGTCTAATTTTTTATTATCTTTTAGGTTGATGTAAAACTGAGATGTTGCGCTATCAGGGGCTGCTCTTCGTGCCATAGCAACACTTCCTAGTATATTCGACAATCCATTATTTGATTCGTTTACAATTGGTGTTTTCGTGGTTTTTTCTTTCATTTCACTTTTAAAACCACCACCTTGAATTATTACACCTGAAATAACTCGATGGAAAATGGTTCCGTTATAAAAACCAGAATTTACATATTGAATAAAATTCTCGATGGTTTTTGGAGCCAATTTTGCCGACAGGGTGATTTCGAACACACCTTTATTTGTTTCAAATTGAATCCGTTTTCCGTCGAGAGCAATGATATCCTCAGGAATATTTTTAACGTCTTCTATTGGTGAATACCAGAGTCCCCAACCTATTAGTCCTGCCAGCACAAAAACTAAAATTATCTTTTTAATCATTTTATTGCCTTATATTAATGCCATCTGTATCTGGATATGTTGTATTATTTTGATCGTATAGGCATCACTAGATCCTGCGTTTTTCCATTGTTAAATATTAATTTAAGTTTTACCTGACCACCTGACTTTATCTCCTGGTTAGGTTTAATTAGCATCAAATGCATTCCTCGAGGCGCTAACGTCACTTTGCTATTCGCTGGAATCGATAGCTCTTCAACTTCTTTCATTTTCATTAAACCATTCACATGTTTCATTTCGTGAATTTCAACTTTTGCATAAGCCTGCGATTCAATTGTTTGTAGAACAAGCTGAGAGTCGCTCATATTAAAAAGAGTGAAATAACCGGCATGAATATCTGATTCTACGATCGGCTCTCTAACCCATGCGTTCATTACAGCAACCTGATCTTTTGCGACTTGCTCTTTTTCTTCTTTAAAAGTTTCAAATATTTTACCTTCACTAGCTCTAATACGTTTAGTTTCAGCGTCTATATGTTCAAGTAAATTTTTCACCTCACTTTGATTTAATCTCATATTGGGCATGGCGACACGGTTATATTTTTTGTACAAAGCAACAGCAATAGGATCTTTTTTAGCTAACATTTGATCCGGTGCTTTTAACCAATCATATAACCATTGTTTCTCACGAATATCAATCACACCAATTAAATCAGGCCCTACAGCACCTTTTAATTCTTTACCCGTTAAAGTATGACAAATGGCGCAACGTGTTCTATATAATTGTTCACCCCTTGAAATGTTTCTTAATTTAGGTGCATCAGCATAATCTCGTTTAACTTGAGGTGCTTTCCATCCATCTAACCAGTTACCAATTTGATCGGCTAAAACATGTGGATTTTCAAATGGTGAACGCTTCATCCATCGACCTGTCTTTTGATTACCAATAATCATACTGACGTTGTGGTTATTTGATCCATCTTGTATTTCTTCAATGTATAAACCTAACTTTCTTCTTATTTTAATAATGTCCTGTTCATTACCTGTCAAGAAATCCCATTTTGCACCAAATTTTTCTCGATATTCATTCATGACTTGATAGGTGTCTACATCTGGGTCAATCGTAATTGAATAGATAAAAACATCTTTACCAATGCGATCACCAAGAATATTTTGCACTTTAACTAATTGTGCAGTCTCTAACGGACAAGAATCCGGGCAACTAGTATAAATAAAATTTAAGGCAACAATTTTATCTTTAATCATGTCATCGAAAAATCTAACTTTATTACCATCATGATCAGTTAATTCTACGTTTGGGAAATATTTTGCTCCCCAAAGAGCCTCTGCATTAACAAAACTAGATAACAAACAGATAAAGAATATAAAAAGAAAGGCCTTAATTGGTTGCATACTTGCTCTCAAAATATTTAATTGAATATAATATTTAATATTATAGCTCTTTTTAACAAAATAAAACCGCAACAAGCAATACCTGTTGCGGTTTATATTTTCATCCAACTATTTATTTCATTTAGTTAGAATTTACCTGCATTTCTAGCATCATGAATTAAAGTATCTATCGTAAATGGTGTTGGGCAATTTACGATATGAGGAGAGTTTAAGTTCTCAAAGTCGTAGTTATTTGTTCCGATGTTTGGTGGTGGTGGAAACTCAAGAACTTCCAACTTACCTTCCGCCCTTAATTGCTTGATGGTATCAAGACCTTTAAGTACACCAACACTATCAATCGCCGGCGTTAACCAGTGAGCAAATCCAATATGCCACATTGGGCTATAGTCATCTTCTGGCATAAAGTAAGAAGGTACTCCAACTTGACTACCAAATGGTCCGCCACCAAGGATACCAAAACCATCCGACGGTGTTGGTGGATAACTGGGTCTAATTGGTGCAGGCGGGAGAACTTGAATTAACGGCACAGCTGCATCAGCCATAAAGGCATGCTTAGGAACATAAGGTACGCCCATGGCACGAGAAGGACCAAATGGATATGTATCCAATACAATATAATAAGGTAAATAATCGCCTTCAGCAGACCAAGACTTATGCAACTTAAATGAAACCCAAGGGCTTTCACTGTCAGTATCTATAGCCACAACGTGACCCGATTGATTTAATCCACCCCAAGTATTTCCGTTATACAAACATTTTGTATTAGCTGGTACGTCAGGAAAACTTACACAAGACTTATCTAATCTGTTCTGTTCCCAAGCTGCGTCACCCCATTTAATAATGATCGCATTAAAGATGACTTCCTTTCCATTATAAGTAACCCGTCTCAATGGTGAATAAGTATTGTTGTCATCGACATCAGGTAGTGCATCTGGATTTTCACACAGCGTACCATTGGCATCTGTACCATCCGAAACTCGACAAGCTGGATTAGCCCAAATTGGATTCGGTAGATCACCTTCGAATGTCCAATAACCATTTTCGTCAATTGATGCGGCAGAAGTAGCAGCCTCGGGAGCTTTAGTCAATGCGCCACCCCATGCCAAACCTAACTCTTCTGCAACTTCTTCATCACTAGCGTCATGTAAGAAATACAAAACTTCAGTTTCGACTCCGTTAGCATCAATATTAGTTCCTTTGGTTAGTGGGAATGTTACGGTTCCACGTTCATTGGCTGGCTCTTCTTCCGATAAAGCATCACCAATTGGCAAATCACTAATGTTATCTAACTCTCCAATGACCGCACTTTTAACCCATACTGATAAAGGGTCTAATTGGGGTCCATATTGTCCAAAACCATCACCAGTTCTTGCTGTTGGTAAAGCGACACTATCAACATAGCTCACACCATCCCAAGAAGGCATAGGTGTTGGCATCAACTTAACTTGACCGGGGTTTTCTATATCCCAACGTAATAACATCGCGTGGTCTTCATGCTGAGTGTTGTGGCAATGCTCCATATAAGTTCCAGCGAATTCACGAAATCTTAAAGCGATTTCAACAATGCTTCCGCTATCAGGTTGTGGACCAATTCTATAAACATCTTTACGTGCCCATTGTTCGTGTTCTAGTCCATTCTCTTTACTAGGTACTACTCCATTTCGTCTGAGGATAATGCCTTCTTCAAAGTGTATATGAATAGGATGGCTCCAAGTACCACTGTTGATCAGTCGCCAAACTTCTAAGCCACCTGAGTTTTTACTCGGTGCCGCTGATAATCGGCGAGGATCCATATTGAAGCCTTTACCATTATCCGTTTCGATCACCCAAGGTTTGTCATCTGTAGGTTGTCTTTCAAATTCAAATGTTCTGTGCAGCGCGTTGGCTAACTCATCTTCAGTCGGTCTACGAATTGGGATCATTGCACGCTTACCTGCTACATAATCTACAGGATTCAAACTCTTATCTTCACCGGTATATTTTTGCACTCTGAACTCTAAGAATTTGCCGACAACAGGATCACCATTTAACCATCTGTCAAAGGATCCATCACCATCGTCATCAGACATAGTCGGTGCATACTCACCACTTAATACATCATCTAATGGAACAACAATATCTGCGACTTGACCATTTTTGTGTTGCATTAAGTTAACAAAATAGAGTTTATCTCCTTCTTCAAAACTACTAAAATCAACAATAATATCGTAACGCTCTGCAATACCATGTGTAGGAAGTTCACCATTTTCAAAATAAACGGTATGTTCCATTATATTACCGTCATTAGCAACCATATGAAATGGTACGCGGTTACCAGACTCATCGACTAACGCTGTTTTGAAATATCGAGAAACTGATGCATTTAGCATTCTAAAACGGTAACGACGAGCTCGTACGTCTAAATAGGGCTTATATAAAAAGTTAACCGTCATAACATCACCAATAAATCCTTTGATGTTAAATGGGTTAAACCAAAGCTGACCGTCTTCATCAAAAGCTTTTTCGGAAAGCATTAAATTGACATCGTAGTCACGATTACCCCAATCTAAAGCATCTCCACTGGGTAATCTTAAGTTGACTCCGTCATCAATTGACTCATTACCGCGATCAAGTGCGCTGTAATAATTCATCATCGCAACATCACCTTTGTATACATTTTGTGCGGTGAAATCGAGCATATGGTCATGGAACCAGTGTGTACTCATAGTCTCACGCCAATCACCAGGTATTTTTGTAATACCGCCGTTTCCATCAGGCGTTCCCGCTCTAATATCTACAGCATCGCTATTGATAGAATCAGTTCCTGCTAAAATAATAGGCCAGCGATAATCATAAAATTGACCAGGAAAGAAAAACGCATTCGCATAACCATCGCTTTCTGCGGGTGTGTGACCATTGTGTTCATGGGTTGTTAGTGTATGTATTCCAAAACCTTTATTAGCCGCAACATCAATTGGTAATGCGTTGTAATGGCGCATTACTAGAGGCTCACCATACTTAACATTTAGCAATTTAGGCGGAAAGGTTCCATCAAACGTCCATACAGAATTTGGATCTTGCAAGGGCATGTCTGGGTGAAACTTTATTTGGATACCGTTAGTTGAACCGGCAAAACCATCTGTACCTAAGGTATTATGATATAAACCGCCTTCAGCAAACTCTCCCTGCTGATAACCATGCAATTGTTTTGTATCTCTAAATCCTAAATTGGTTCTTGATCCACTTTGTGCAGTTTGAAAATACATTTCAGGTGTAAACTCATCCCAACGTTGATGCGACCAACCTAGTCCTGGTGGACGTCCTTCTGCAGGTGGAGTATCTAAAGAGCGACCTAAATAGGCTTCAATTTCAGACTGCCAAGGATTAAGATCTTTTGTATTTGAATATTTAGTCGGGACTGGCCAAATATCTTGTAAAAGGAATGCCTCCAAATCTGCTCCACCAGGTGAACTTTGAGTGTCTGCCGGTACTGGAAGGGTTGTCCAATCTTGAGGTGCTTCAGTTGCCGATAAATCTAGCGAACCTGGACCGAACTCTTCGAATCGAAGCATTTGCTGAGTAAAAGCTTGTGCCCCAAACAGTGGGCTTGGAGCACCATTTGTTGGCACGTTAAAAACACCGTCGTCTCTTTGTTCAGCTTTTTGTAATACGTTAGCTGTAGCAGTATCTTCACCTGTGCCGGTTAAACCACCTTCAAAAGCACCATGATTAGCTTCTTCAAGACCTTCTGGTAAATCTCCGAATGTTGGACCAGTTAATTCTGATGGGTCAACTAATGGTATAGCATCACTTGGAGTTGCGGGGTTAATTTCTGTTTCTTCTGGATACCCATCACTACAAGCACTCAAAGCTAATAATGCAGCTCCAGATAACACTGAGAGGTGGGAACGCGTTAAGCTTATTTCCTTTAATTTCATATTCTATTTCTCTTTTATTGTTTTTATCACAAACAGACAAAGTGTTCTTTTTATGTAATCTTACGACTTATCGGCAACGCACAATCAAGCATTAGTTATTTTTTAGGTGTTGTAGGTGTTTGAGCTTGGAAGCCGAAACGATTCGACACTCATAAACGAGAATATATAAAGAAATTGAATTAAAACAAGAAAAGATAAATGTAACTTTTTTATTGCTGACTCATCTTATATTGTAAATTTTGCGACGACATTTCCGACATCAAAGGTGGGATCAGTAAGTCTGGAACGAGGGGGCTAATCGCCCCTCCTTCAATATGAATTTGGCAATCTTAATACTTAATGGACGCGACTACTTTTGCTGGTGCCTCTGCATATTCTAAAAACTCCATTGAATAACTAGCTCGGCCTTGAGATGCACTTCTTACGGCAGTTGAATAACCAAACATTTCGCTCAATGGAACTTCAGCATTAATGACCTTACCAGATGGATTATCTTCCATTCCATGAACTACGCCTCTTCGACGGTTCAGATCGCCCATCACCTCACCCATATAATCTTCTGGTGTAACAACCTCAACCTTCATGATTGGCTCGAGTAAGATAGGATCTCCATCTAAAGCGGCCTGTCTTAAACCCATGGAAGCGGCGATTTTGAATGCCATTTCATTAGAATCGGTATCATGGTAAGAACCGTCAACTAACGTTACTTTAATATCCACCATTGGATATCCTGCTAAACAACCATTTTGCATTTGCTCTAATAGGCCCTTCTCTATTGCAGGTATAAAATCTTTTGGAATTGATCCTTCCTTTATTTTATTAACAAATTCATAACCGTCACCTTTAGTTTTCGGTTCAACTTCTAGACAAACATGCCCATACTGACCAGTTCCAACTGTTTGTCTAATAAATTTTCCTTCCGTTTTTACCCTATTACGTATTGTTTCTCGATAACTGACTTGTGGATTACCTATATTTGCTTCAACTTGAAATTCTCTTTTCATACGGTCGATTAAGATATCTAAATGAAGCTCACCCATTCCGGAAATAATCACTTGACCAGAGTCTTCATCGGTTTTGACTTGAAAGGATGGGTCTTCTTTTGCGAGTTTATCTAAAGCTACAGCCATTTTATCTTGATCAGAAACAGTACGAGGCTCCACCGCAACGGAGATAACGGGATCAGGAAACTCCATACTCTCTAAAATGATAGGGTGATTGACCGTACAGAATGTGTCACCTGTGGTCACATCTTTTAATCCAATTGCTGCTGCAATATCACCGGCATAAACATCTTTTACTTCTTCACGACTATTCGAATGCATTTGAACTATTCGTCCAATCCGTTCCTTTTGTTTTTTTATCGGGTTAAATATCTGATCACCCGTCTTTAACACGCCTGAGTAAACACGAAAGAAAGTAAGCGTTCCAACAAAGGGGTCGGTTGCAATTTTAAAAGCTAATGCGGCAAAAGGTTCTTTATCATCGGCCTTTCTTTTAATCAGAGTTTCGCCATCTTCAAGAGTACCTTCAACCGCGGCTATTTCAACTGGAGACGGTAAGTAATCAATCACAGCATCCAAAACATTTTGTACACCTTTATTTTTAAATGCGCTCCCACAAGCGGCTAATACTATCTCGTTGCTAATGGTCCGCGAGCGTAAACCTTGTTTAATTTCTTCTACGCTTAATTCGCCTTCTTCAATGTATTTATCCATCAACTCTTCATTAGCTTCAGCGGCAGCTTCTACCAATTGTTCACGAAATGACTCAGATTCAACTTGAAGATTACTTGGAATATCAGCATATTCAAATGTCATCCCTTTATCATTATTATTCCAATATACCGCTTTCATTTTGATTAAATCAATCACACCCTCAAACTCTTCTTCAGCGCCAATTGGTAACTGAATAGGAATAGGCGTAGACCCTAAACGATTCTCAATTTGCTCAATAACTCGAGAGAAATCTGCGCCAGCTCTATCCATTTTATTAACAAATACAATTCTAGGCACATTATATTTATTCGCCTGTCGCCAAACTGTTTCAGATTGAGGTTCTACTCCTGACGATGCACAAAAAACCACGATGGCACCATCAAGTACACGTAAAGAACGTTCAACTTCAATCGTAAAGTCAACGTGACCAGGCGTGTCGATAATATTTATGCGGTGTTGTTCAAACTGCTTATCCATACCTTGCCAGAAAGTGGTGGTTGCTGCAGAAGTAATTGTTATACCTCGCTCTTGCTCCTGCTCCATCCAGTCCATCGTTGCAGCACCGTCATGTACCTCTCCCATTTTATGAGAAAGACCAGTGTAATAAAGAATTCGTTCAGTTGTTGTTGTTTTACCCGCATCAACGTGGGCTATGATTCCAATATTTCTGTATTTTTCTATAGGTGTAGTTCTAGGCATGACAAATTCTTCTTAGTTAAGCAATATATTCCCCACATTGAACAAGGTGTCTAGAGACAGTTTTTAGACATTCTTTCACAATAAAGGAAGTTCTGTTTATTCTAATCTTTAAAAACAAAAAAACCGACTAAAATTGTCGGCTTTCTTTAATAACTGATATTACTTACCAGCGCTATAATATTTACCAACGATAGTGAGCAAATGCCTTATTAGCTTCAGCCATTCTATGAATATCTTCACGTTTCTTGATACAAGAACCTCTTCCATCCATTGCATCCATCAACTCACCCGCTAAACGAGCATTCATTGATTTTTCACCACGCTTACGTGATCCTTCAACTAACCAACGCATTGCGAGAGCTACTTGACGTGATGGTCTAACTTCAACCGGTACTTGGTAAGTTGAACCACCAACACGGCGAGATTTAACTTCAACTAAAGGTTTAATTTTATCTAAACCTTCTTCAAAGATTGGCAGTGCATCATCAACACTCTTCTTCTCTTTGATAATATCTAGTGCATCATAAACAATCTTTTCCGCAACAGATTTTTTTCCATCGACCATTAGTATGTTGATGAATTTCGCTAGCAATTCACTTCCAAACTTAGGATCAGGTAGGATCTCTCGTTTGGCGACGACGCGTCTTCTTGGCATTTTAATTTTCCTATGTGTTCTTCAGGTTATTCCAGCACTG
>JBLIBL010000049.1:0-24895 GCA_047633355.1 Polaribacter sp. | reverse complement strand
CCAAAGCCACTTGCCTGTAACTCGGAATATGAGAAAATATTCCGTACTAAATTATCTAGCTTTATGATGCTCATCTTGTTCTTCCTTTAATATTGATTAATATTCATCTAATTTTTGTTTGCTTTAAACAGTCCGTCCAAACAAAGCGGGTACATCTATAATCATGGCGACCTCACCACTGCCCAAAATAGTAGCCCCACTGATACCTTTTAAATTTTGAAAAATTTTCCCAAGGGGCTTAATAACGGTTTGGTGCTCTCCAAGTAATTCATCAACCACCAGACCGGCTTTTTGACCAGCATACTGCACCACCACTATATTATCCCTTTTACCTTTTCTATCTATGTCGCTATTCGAGTCATTTACATCATTAAAAATTTCAGAGAGATGCAGGTATGGCATAACCTCCCCACGTAAATCGACATACTCTCCTTTTTTTGCCTGTTGCTCATCTAACTCGATACATTCCTCGACTAAATCAAGCGGGATCACATAAGATGCTTTACCGACCTGTACCTGAAAACCTTCAATGATTGCGAGTGTTAGGGGTAATCTGATCGTGAAGCCTGTGCCAACACCTAATTCGCTATTAACCGAAATTTGTCCGCGCAGCTCTTCAATGTTTTTGTTGACAACATCCATACCGACACCACGGCCCGATATATTGGTGACTTCTTTAGCAGTAGAAAATCCAGGTGCGAAGATCAAACGGTGAATTTCTGGTGGGGTTAATTGTTGTTTGGCTGTAATCAATCCATTTTCAATCGCTTTGGCGATTAAAATATCAGGGTTTAATCCAGCACCGTCGTCGCTTATCTCGATCACAATACTACCCGAGTCGTGATAAGCTTCGAGCTTTATAACTGCGGTTTCTGATTTGCCAACGGTGGTTCTTACATTAGGCGTTTCTATGCCATGATCCATAGAGTTTCTGATTAAATGCATAAGTGGATCACTTATTTTCTCCACTACCATTTTGTCTAGCTCCGTATCACCACCAGAAATTTGTAAATCGACTTTTTTGCCCAATTCTTTACTGATATCACGCACAACCCGTTTAAACCGATTAAATGTATCCCCTATTTGAACCATACGCAGACTGAGTGTAACGTCTCTTATTTCTTCAACTAGCCGAGTCAAATTCTCTGCAGTTTCTAATAACTCTACTTGTTCCGTTTGTTTCGCTTTCAATTCGGTGTGCGCACTTGATATGACGAGTTCACCTACCAAATTAATCAGGTCACCCAGTTTCTCGGCATTGACGCGCACCGATTGTTGATCAGCCTTTTTGTTTTCTTTGGTTTTTTCCTGCTTTGTGAGTGCTGCATCAATGGTGGTTATATGTGTCATACTTTTTTCAACCAACACATCGCCGAGTAACGGCTTGCTCTGTATATTGACCGATTCGTTGTTATCGTTTTCTATTGTTTGTGTAACGGTATGTACATTCTGGTATTCAAGTGCTTCTGTCAGTTCATCTTTAGTTAACGCACCAGATGCAACCAGAATTTCACCGATTGCCATATTCTCTTCCGGCAATGCATCAATGAGTAAGGTGTAACCACTTAACTTACTGCGAGGGGGCAGTATGTGAAGCTGACAATCTTCTTTTACAAATTCGAACACATCAGCAATTGATTCTTTTGACGCATTAGAATCTAGGCTTATCTCGAACCCAAGATAACTTTCCTCTGGATTAATATCATCAAGTAAAGGTAAGTCTGTCAGCAAGGTAGTCATGCTGATATATTCACCAGTTTGGTTTAGATATCGAAGAAATGATAATGGGTCCATACCATCTGCGAGTACATTTCGATTGAATCGAACGGAGATATGCCAATAATCATTACCGACCCTTTCGGATTCGGTCGATTCTAGTCCCATTTCAATATCTGTGAGTGTTTTAGGCACACTTTCCGATGTCAATCCAGAGGGCATAATGGGTGTTTCGATGGCCAAATATTTATTCAGTTTTTTTAATAAACCTTCACCAGTTTCTCTTAACGTATCACTTATTGGTAACTTTGGGTCGTCGAGAACATGAGCGACTAATTGGCTAATTTGATCGCGACTATCAAGTAAAAGGCCGATCAAATCATCATCGAAAAAAATCTCCTTGTCTCGAAGCTGGCCCATTACGGATTCAGCCACATGCGTAAAAGCAACAACGTCGTCAAAGCCAAATAAGCCCGCGGATCCTTTTATTGTATGAATAGTGCGAAACAAGTCATTGATTAGTTCATCGCTATCCGGTTCGTCTTCGAGCTTTAATAGAATATATTCGGATTGCTGCAAAAGCTCTCTAGACTCTTCTGCAAAAATCTGTAAACCTTCTGTCATATAGTTTGTTTTATCATTCATACCAATGTTACTCCGGTTTGATCCAGTCAAAGTGCGATCTAATATTTAACAAGTCCATGATTTCTATCACTGGGTCGGATATCTCACTTAACACCACGTGTTTGCCATCTTTTTCTGCATTTTTCACGAGAGAAAGCAGTAGCTGAATACCACTACTGTCTATTTCCTCGACAGCTGATAAATTAAGCTCAAAGTGATTGAATTGTGAATAATACCCCTTAATTTCGGTCAGATTATCTGCTGCAGAATAGATAGTCATATCAGCACCAGCATCCAACAGACAGCTGTCTGTTTCCCTTATTGAATCTTCACGTTTGTTAAATAACATAACTAATTTGCCTTCCTGTGTGTGACCTTAATGTTTTGAAGAATGAATAAACGTATACACGCAGCATCTCCTTACACTGTCGATTTTTATAAGATTATCAAATTAGGATAAAATCAATTTTGATACAGCATCTAACAGTGTAGGAGGTTGAAAAGGTTTAACCAACCAAGCTTTTGCACCGGCCTTACGTCCTTGCATTTTCTTGTCATCTGAGGCTTCTGTGGTTAATATCATCATCGGAGTGAATTTATAAGTGGGTAATTTTTTGGCTTCCTGCACCAAGGTTATACCGTCCATATTCGGCATGTTGACATCAGTGATTAATAAATGAATTTTCACTCCATTTAGTTTTTTTAATGCTTCAACTCCATCACTAGCATCAATCACATTGAAGCCTTCACCCTCTAAGGTCAATCGTACAACCTTTCTTACTGATGCTGAGTCATCAACGATCATTATTGTTTTTGCCATTAGCCTATCCCTTAATAATTAGTTTTTTTCACTTAAAAGAATGTTAAAACTTCACCTGTTGATTCTTGCTCTGTTATATTAGTTTCTCCGGAGGTACTTGCTTGGTGATTGACTAATTCTACAGGCATCGTATAACGCAGTTTCATATTATTAAGAATTTCATTTTTCTTAATTAAGTCTGCACTTCGTTCTGTATGTGTTATGTCTTTATTGCTGAGTAATACTTGATTGAGATCATCTAAATTATGCTCTGCATGGTCAAGCATCTGGCTGACTCTATCTTGAAATTGCAAGGCGGAGATTACATGATAAACCTCGTCTTGAATTTGCTCAGAGGACTTAGTAAGTGTTTGTGAATTTTCCTTAAAAGAATTTACAGTTGCTTTAATATCGACTAATACCTTATCAATAAACCCTGCGCTATTTTTGATTGTTTCGCTGCCGATGTCCGCAGTAGACTTGGCTAAATTTAACGCTAGTTTCATTGCTCTATCAATTTCTTCAACCGTTTTTTTAATCTTTACCCCTGTATTGGCCGATGTACCAGCAAGCTTTCTGACTTCATCAGCAACCACAGCAAAACCTCGCCCATTATCACCCGCTCTTGCTGCCTCAATAGCGGCATTAAGAGACAGTAGATTGATATTGTCGGCAACCTCACGAACTTCATTAGCCATACTTTCCAGCTTAATTGTATGTTTCGATAACAACTCTACTTCACTAGTAATTCCTTGATCAGCAGAATTTAACTTACCGAGACCACCCACAACACCTTTCAAGATAGCTTCGACACCTTCTAACAATAGACTGATAGCTGCCTCATCATCATTTTGTTTTTGATTATCGAGTAAAACACCAATTTTTTTCGCCATTATGGAAAATTTATCCGTTAGGCTACAAACTTCATGTTCAGTATGTTGTTTTGATGTGTTTATCTGTTTAGAAACAATAGGAATCACTTCTCCCATCAGAGACTCCAATGTATCAATATAAGCCCCTGTTTGGAGAACATAAGTATCATTCATTTGTTGATGAGACAGTTCTAATTCTGAATATATAGATTGCGCTTTTTTATATAAAATATGGCCAACAAAAAAACTGAATATTAGTGCACATGTAAACATTAACATCAGTGAATAAAGCGCTAGATTAGTCATAAAAAAAAGATAGACCGAAGCTGCTGCTGCCGTGATGCTAGGCATCAGATAAAAAAAATATTTATTAATATCACTCACTTCAACAGTTCCTTTTTAAAGGCAATTGCTGATTCCTCAGCAATTGCTTGCGCTTTAAATAACTCCGACGTAGCGTTTGCGAGGGAAATAAAGATCTCCGCAGCATTTTGATCATGATCCATAATAATAACTTTAGCCTCTTAACATCATTTATTGACTCTCTTAAAAGTGAAAGAGCCAAAATCGTAGTGATAGTTAGTTAGAAAAAAACAACTTAGTAATAAAGTAGATTACAATCGCCAATAATTCCAGTTTATGAAGAATTATTTCTTTAATACTCGATATTTCATTTGTGGGATTTCTAAATGACCGCATACAAAAAATTAACAAAATTCCTGTTTTGAGTAATTTCATCAAATCTCTGATTTACAGACGTTGAGCAGTCAGTAAATAATAAGTTTTATTTAGCTGTAGCCTAATGAAAACGATAAAAAAATCTGACTATTTCTCTTCAAAAATTGAAATTTCATTTTTCACTACTTAAAAAAAAATTTAGAACCACCTGTATTTAAAAGGCGGTAGAGCAATTAAATAGAAACCATTGTGTTTAACCTGATCAATGTCTGATTAATATCTGCTGCTCAACTTTTGAGGAGTTACTTAGCTGCTCAAACTATTCTCTTGCAAGCCAATCTAACGTTTGTTTGGTTGTATCTATCAATTGTTAGATACAAAGAACTAAGACAAACTGTAACTAAAATGAGATGGAGCAGAAAATACAAAAAGTAAACAAAACAGTGAGAGTGGCAATCCCCGCTACTCAAGTTTGGGAAATCATATGCATCAACCGGACAACTTGTAGTAAAAAGCGCTGTTTTACTCCCATCATAAACCCTTGGGACTGAACTCATAAACTGAGCAGCTCCATTTTTTTAAAGGACAGTTAGCGATTCAAGCCTGGATCGCCAACCATGCTAGTTAAAACATCAGATAGAAGCTATCGGATTAATCTTAGTGGAAAGTAAATTAATCAATAATGGTGATATCATGTAACCATTACTGGGCCTTTGTTCCCCTAAATATTTAGGGGAATTAATGAATGATTAAAGTATTTTACTGAAAATCGAGTTAACTGCCTTAGGAGAAACTATGGCGAAGGAACAGAAGCCTTTGAAAGATAGGCTGATATATTCAGGAGCCACTCTTTTTAGTGAAAAAGGGTATGCCGGAGTATCCGTTAGAGAAATTTGTAAACATGCGGATACTAGTATAAGTATGATCCATCATTATTTTGATAATAAGGCAGGTTTACTCAAAGCAATTGTTGATCAGTTCAGCTCTAGGACATTTGCACTCCCAATGCAGCTCCTTGGTAAGGAATCGCAATCCAAAGATGACTTACAATCGAGAATAGTCATGTTGTTTGAAGCAACGTTAGATGCTTGCATCTCGGAAAGAGAAATTCTATTGGTGATTATACGAGAACAGTCCTCCCACCCCTTGGTTATAGAATACCATAAGTGCTTTGTAAGCTTTATTGAGAAGGCCAAGAACAAGGGGCACGTTCGAAAAGAACTTGACTCGAGTATGGTCAGTGGCTTCATGATGGACCGTATCCTTAATCAAGTGCAATTCGCACCCGCGATCAAAAAGGATTTTGGAACAGATTTATTGGGCGACCCTGAATATAAAAGACAATGGTGTGCCGCTAACTTGGATCTTCTTTTAAATGGAATGTTGTCTTAAAACAAATGAAAATCTAGTTTGCCAAGCACCTAAACATTGAAATATTATTACTTATAACTGATAGTAGTTACCCACTAAAAAGTAAGTATAAGCGGTAGTGTTATATCTTTTTATTGACTCTTAATTGCCTTACGCGACCATTATGAATGATAAAAATATTTTGCTGGTAATTGCTCATGCAAGACTTGACGCCATTCATGAGTCCTGTTGTGCTTGATGCATTTATCGTCCATTTTTATTTGTTGTTATGTTAAAAACAAGTGAGGTCTTATTTAGGTCCACCAAATATTAAATTGATTTTAATCAAATCAAAATAGGTAGTTTATCTAAATGTGTTTTTCAAATGTCTTGAGATTGAAATCAGCTAAGCTGAATGGCTATTCAGTCGATCCTTGTGCATTAATCCACATGAAGTGAAAAGGTTGAGTTACACAGACAGTATTTTCCAATGCGAATATTTTTTCACGGTTTTGGCTAGTATACTATAATTACACCCTAAATAGACTGCCTGAATGGCTGCATTCGAGAAGAATAGGGAAACATCTTATCGAAGGTTGAATGTCGGCTTAGGGTCACAAGAGCCATATAGGAAACAATCTCTAACGTCAGTTTTAAGATATATTGAGGCCTTAATAACTCACATTTCCTACTAGCAAAAAGAAATTAATAGCCTTTTAAAAATTGATGCTTTTCATTTTAAAAAGGTATATCTAGTTCTGTGACGAGGATTGATTAAATTTATCTAAAAATTTCACCCCTATCCTAAGGAGCCTAATTGGTTTTGGGTATTCTTCACGTAATTTTTTAATAAGTTTCAATAGTAATTTTATATCCATTCCAAAAGATTTTGATTCTGCGGTATGCAATACAAAATTTTCCAATTTCATTTTTACATATACTTTTCTTACATTTTCAAATGAACCTGACTTTTCTACTCGTTTAGATAAGTCTGAGACTAATTTATGAATAGCATTTCCACAATCATGCCAAGATTCTATATTTTATCAAACGTTGTTTCAACACCTACAGATTTACGTTCAGAGTCACTTGTCAAAACTCAGTCATCTACACCACGACAAAAGTCATATAAGTATTTCCCTATTTTTCCAAATTTTTTAACTAAAACTAACAGTTCAATTTCACGTAAGTCTTTACAATTAATAATATCCATTAACTCCAATTTAAAAGCCAACATTTTACCAACACCATGAAGTTTTTTTACAGGTAATTGTTCAATAAACTGCAACTCATCTTCAGGTAATATAACCTTTAAACCCGCAGATTTGTTCCAGTCACTAGCTATTTTTGCTAGAAATTTATTGGTTGCAACACCAGCAGATGCGGTCAAATGTATCTCATTTTTAATTTCTTAACAGATAGCCTGAGCAATCCAAGTTGCGCTGCTACGACAATGTGCTGAGTTAGTAACATCTAAATAGGCTTCATCTAAAGATAAAGGTTCAATATTTTCAGAATAACATTTGAAAATAGTCCTGATTTTTTGATATTCATGCTTGTATTTAGCCATGTTAGGTTTTACAAACACTATATCAGGGCAAAGTCTGGCAGCTTGAGATGAAGACAGTGCAGAGTGAATGCCGTAACGTCGAGCCAAATAATGACATGTCGTAACAACACCTCTAGAGTGAGGCTGGCCACCAACGGCAACAGGCATATTGAGTAAACTAGGGTCATCGCGCATTTCAATGGCGGCGTGTCAATTCTCTAAAGTTTAGTAGCAGTCAAGGTCTACGTGAATTATCTTTCTCATTAATTAAAAGGAATAGAGATCAAAAAAAGAGCTCCGCCTAGTGCACTCGTTTCTATTTGAATACTTCCTTGGTAGTTTTTAATAATATCCATAACAATCGCTAAGCCCAAGCCCTGCCCTTCTGTTTGCTCGTCTAGTCTTTTACCTCGATCTAGAATAGCTTCACGCTGCTCTTGCGCAATTCCTGGACCATCATCCTCAACATAGATATGCAAGCTACCATTTTTAGGTTTAGCCGATAAAACCACCATTGTTTCAGCCCACTTACATGCGTTATCAGTTAAATTCCCTATAAGCTCCAAAAGGTCTCCGGAATCCCCTGGGAAGATTGTGTTGGCTTCTATACGATGACTAATATCTAACTCTTTTTCCCGATGAACTTTCTTTAGTGCATCAATAATTTTTTCTGCCTCGGCTTCAAGCGGACAATTTTTAACCAGCGTTTGGCCACTAGAAATAACACTTCGATTTAACTGATATTTAACAATGTCATTAATTCTATCAACTTGATTTTGAATCAGTTGGGTACACTTAACGCTATTATTGTTTGACATATCGATTTTATCCTTATCTTTATCCAGTTCACCTTTAATAATTGCTAAAGGCGTTTTTAAACTGTGGGCAAGATTTCCTAATGTATCTCGGTATCGAACTTTTTGCCTTGCTTCACTATGAAGTAATTTATTAATACTTGAAGTTAAAGGATGCAGTTCCTCTGGAAATTCACCCTCAACTAATTTCTTTTTACCTAGACTGACTAGCTCTATTTGAGACTGTGCCCTTCTCAGTGGTTTTAAAGAAAAATTAACGGCATACGAGAAAACAATGAGTAAGGCTAAGGCTGAAATTACTAACCAAAATAAAATTTGTGATTCAAAAGCATTTACGCCAGAAATAAGAATTGTCTGTTTTTCACCTATAATAAAGTGATAATTTTTCTCTAACGTTTTACTATGCTCCCAAATAATTGACTCACCAATCCAAAACATTTCGCGACCTTCAAAGCTCGACTCAAACAATTTACTCAGTGTGTGCTTATTATTTATACCAGGTAAATTTTCAAATAATTCACTAGAAGGTGACTGCCAAACTAAAGTGCCATCATTATTTAATACATAAGCAACTAATCCCGAACTTAAATTTTCTAGGCGGTCATTTCTTAAAACGTCAGGAATTAATAGACTAATTTGATCATCTTGAACGATTGCCATTAATGCATAAAATTGCGCCAGCATACTTTCATGCAGTCGGCTCTTACTAGCAATTGTATAAGCTGACTGAGTGGCGAAATAGATAACACTGAACGCAATAAATAAAATAATAGAGCTAATAGCTGTAAGTCTCTGTTTTAAAGACCATTGGTCAATTGAATATTTTTTCATCATGCTATTTATTGAATATAATCAGGATTGAGGCGATAACCTTTACCGCGCTGAGTTTGAATAAGTTTGACGCTTTGTTCAGGATCGATCTTTTTACGCAACCTACCAATAAAAACTTCCAAAACATTACTATCTCTATCAAAATCTTGCTCGTAAATATGTTCTGTTAGTTCAGTTTTTGAAACAACTTTTTGAGGATTCATAAAAAGATATTCAATCACCTTATATTCATAAGCTGTTAATTCAATATTTTGTCCATCTCTATTGACCAGTTGAGCCATTGTATCTAATTCAATATTTGCAAATTTGATTTTAGGTGTCGCAAATCCTGCTGTTCTTCTAAGCAATGCATTACACCTAGCCAATAATTCTTCAAATTGAAATGGTTTTGCCATGTAATCATCAGCACCAGTAGATAAACCCTCAACTTTATCTTGCCAAGAGTCACGAGCTGTCAAAACAATAATTGGGATCTTCAAACCTTCAGCTCTTATTAATTCAATCATTTTTAATCCAGAAATACCAGGTAAACCTATATCAACTACCGCAATATCAATTGGATACTCCTGAGCAATATGCAAACCTTCATTTCCATCAGATGCTGACTCAGTTGCAAATCCTTGTGATTTAAATGCCGACACAAGCGATTCTCTGATATTTTTTTCATCTTCTACAATTAAAATCTTCATTTTGAGTTACTCTCTTAATAAACAATTTTTAATCACTCACCTTAATACGACCAATCAATGATTCTTTAAACAATCACTTAATACTTAGAATAATTTATTTATAACAATCAATGGCAAGCTGGAATAGTAATTGTTTTAACTCTTTTATTTTCAACTAGAACTCTTACTTTATAAACAGAGCGTTTTCCCTTTTTAACCAAATTAGCAGCTACAACTTTTCCTTTTATGCGCCTTTTAGCATTGGTAATCGCTTGGCTTTTGGAGATAACTTTGCATTGATACTTTTGTTGTTTAACATCTTGGCTTGACCAAGCGGGGCTAGAAATAAAAGAAATAGCCAAACACACAAACAATAAAAAGGTAGTTAATGGCTTTAACTTATAAAAAAACATAAATATGTGCTCTTCGGGTGGTTTTCAATTAATTTGTTATTGATTAAATAAAGCGATGCGAGTTTAACCATTGTAAGATGAATTACGGCTGAATAGGAGAAAAATCAAAATTTTATACGCTTATTTAACATCAGTATTGTTTATTTAGCGATTACACAGTTCAAAGATACAAGGCTGCAACATTTAGCGACGATCTAAGTCAATATATTAAGTCAGCCTACCCACGAGATAAATATGAACAAAAAAATTTAAAATGCTTACTTGTATTGTCTGTACGTTTGGTTTCAATAGTTATATCGCAGTTAACAACTTTATGCTCACCGCATCAAAATTCACTAAGGAGCGAGTTAAACCTATTAATAACAACGGTGGAAAGAAGATGAGTCCAATAGATTTGTGATTGAAGTCTAAAGAGCACATTCATTGTTTTATTACGGCCTAATATTCTAGTACTTAACCTGTTAGATACTGTCAACTTATTAAAATGAGCAGAAATAATATAATGAATGCAACATCATATTTTCGACATCAAAATTGAGAAGCCATTATTAAGTATCAATAACATTTAACCGTTATGACAGGACACCAAATTTTAATCTAGTTAATGACAATTCCCATCAGTTCAAGTTAAAACTGTTATCCAATTATTTTTAAGTTAGACTCCAACTGTTCAACCTCTTGCATTAGGTCTAAAACTAAGGCGACCCCGGCTTTATTGATCCCTAGATTTAGCATTAGCTGGCCACACTAATATCAATGCAATGAATGGATTAAAACGATTAGTCTCATCAACAGTGTCACTGATTGCCATTGTACTATTTATTGATAATGATGTAATTGCCTGGTATGAAGGCACCATTGTTTTATGTGGCACATTGTCAGGAGGTTACATTGCGGCTAATCTATCTCGACAACTGTCCCAAAATTATGTCAGACGCGTTGTTATCGCTGCTAGTATTACTACCACACTGTATTTCTTTTTTGATACTTATTCAGGCTTGCAGTAATAAAATAAGATTTTAATTCAATACTTTAAGTAAGTAAGTAGTCACAACTTAATGAACTCAGTAGGGTTAGAAGCTATTTGTTAGATGTCTTTATTTTATAATAGATACGATAAGCCAAAACAAAAGCCAACCAAATCAAATACCAAAAAGGTTCATTTAAATCAGATTTACTTTGCCAGATAAAATGAGCGACAGCCAATATACCAACCAAATAAATAGATTGATGGAGTTTGTGCCATTTTATGCCCATTTTTCGTTGTATTGCTTTAGTTGACGTGGCGCTTAGAGAAAAAATTAAAACTGTCGCAATCATCCCAAGAGTTATATATGGTCGCTCGATGGTTTCCTTTAATAACTGAGCCATATCTAGCTCTAAATAAAATACAAAAAACATGAGGATATGAAGTAATAAGTAAAATGCTGAGTATAGACCTAATACACGTCTAAACCTGATCATAATCGGTAGTTTTAAAATTCGGTTTATTGGCGTTAAACTCAATGTACCTAGTAAAAAAATTAGCGACCAAAGCCCCATTAAGTGCAAGACTTTTTCTTGAGGATCAGCGCCTAATAAACGGCTTTGAGTAACAATCGCAAAAACCACAAAGGCCAACGGGATAAACGAAAGACAATGAATTGTTATTTTTAATACTTTATAACTCAAATCTAAAGGTTTCATTTATAACTTCATACTTTAAAGAAACTCTCTTATTAATAATTTTTAACTAAATCCATGCCTTTATACATATGAGCCACTTGATCGCCATAACCGTTAAACATCTGAGTGTCTATTTTTTTTACACCAAAAAATGACTCATCGGTTATTCGCCTTTCTCTAGCTTGACTCCAACGAGGATGGTCAACCTTTGGATTCACATTCGCATAAAAACCGTATTCGCGAGGTCCATTTTTATGCCAGGTATTTTGAGGCTGTGAATCCAAAAATCGTATTGATACAATAGATTTAATACTTTTAAAGCCATATTTCCAAGGTACAATTAACCTTAAAGGCGCTCCATTTTGTCCCGGTAAACGCTTACCATAGACCCCGGTTGCTATGAAAGTTAAAGGATTCATCGCTTCATCCATTCTCAAACCTTCTTTATATGGCCAAGGCAAAGCATTAAAGCCAAGTGAACCACTTGATTGACCAGGAAATGTTGTTCTGGATTCCAGTGTTTTAAACTCAATAAACTTAGCTTTACTGGTTGGTTGAACTTTTTTTATCAAATCACTTAACTGAAACCCTTGCCAAGGGATCACCATAGACCAAGCTTCAACACACCTTAAACGATAAATACGTTCTTGCTCTTGTGTAAAACCAAGAATATCTTCCAATGTATAATCACCTGGCTTTTCAACCTCGCCGCTAATTTTCACTTTCCAATCATTACCTGGATTGAAATTTTTTGCCATTTTTGCGGGTTTACTTTTGTTGGTGGAAAATTCATAGAAATTATTATGGTGGGTAACAACGTATTCAGTACTTAGAGGCTCAGCTGTAGTAAAACCAGTATTAGTTGAAAATGCATTCGCTCTATTTGAAAAAACTGATGCCCCCAGCGCTAAACCAGTGCAAGAAAGCCCAAAATCATTTATAAACTGACGTCTATTCCAAAATATTTGTTCAGATGTAACTTCATTTTCTTTTATAGATGACGGCATATTATTTCCAATTATAAGTCGTGAATAATCCGTTTTCACAGCCCTTTTTAAAAGATAACTCAATCTTAGCAGTAACTTAAAAATTAAAACTCACAAAACGATAACAATTATTAGATTTCCGTTCTAAACCACCACTCATTTTAGCATTTTAAAATATTTTGCTTATTACTCAAAATTCAGGCATTATACCCGCGATTTTAACTAGCAAAGTAAGGTTTTATAAAACTCGCATATGGCAAAAGAAGAATGTATAGAAATGGAAGGTACCGTTCAAGAAACGCTTCCTAACACTATGTTTAGAGTCGAACTCGAAAATGGTCACGTTGTTACAGCTCATATCTCTGGAAAAATGAGAAAACATTATATTAGAATATTAACAGGTGACAAGGTGACGGTTGAAATGACCCCTTACGACTTATCAAAAGGCCGGATAACTTTTAGAGCTAGATAAATGATCTCTAATCTTCATTGTTAGAGGTTAAAGGTTAAAGGTTAAAAAATAAGAGTTAAGGCAATTTACAGTATTAATAATAACAAATAAAGCAGATCATTTGATCTGCTTTATTTGTTATTCTGAAACACTATGGCTTTAAACTTCTTTTACCACCATTGCCTTATCCGTTGAAATATCGAAGGTTAATTCAGCCTTACTCTTATCAAACCCAACAACCACTTGACCTCCGTTGGATAATCGACCAAATAACAGCTCTTCTGCTAATTGTTGTTTAATTTTTTCTCTAATTACACGAGCCATTGGCCTTGCACCCATTAACTCATCAAAGCCGATTTCTGCTAACCAGTTTCTAGCATCTTGCTTAACTTCAAGCGACACGCCCTTCTCATCTAATTGGCTTTGCAGCTCAACTATGAACTTATCAACGACGGAACATATAACTTCTTTGTTTAAAGGCTCAAACCAAAGAGTGGCATCCAATCGGTTTCTAAACTCAGGTGAAAACGTCTTTTTGATTGCTTCCATATAATCCGTTTGTTTTGATTGCTTTTGAAAACCTATATTTGATTTTTGTAGATCCGAAGCGCCCGCATTCGTGGTTAAGATTAAAATGACATTTCTAAAATCAGCTTTTCTGCCGTTATTATCAGTCAAAGTTCCATGATCCATTACTTGCAGCAGTAAGTTGTAAACATCATTATGTGCTTTCTCA
Organism: Polaribacter sp.; assembly: GCA_047633355.1. Taxonomy (GTDB): domain Bacteria; phylum Pseudomonadota; class Gammaproteobacteria; order Enterobacterales; family Kangiellaceae. The sequence goes on along the minus strand of JBLIBL010000049.1, from coordinate 10,742 downwards.
ATCTCATCAAGTAATACCACACAGTAAGGGGTTTTTGTTACCGCTTCGGTTAATAACCCACCTTGGTCAAAACCAACGTAACCCGGAGGTGCGCCAATCAAACGAGAAACCGTATGTGATTCCATATATTCGGACATATCAAAACGTAAAAACTCAACACCTAAATTTTTAGCTAATTGCTTACTCACTTCTGTTTTACCAACACCTGTAGGACCTGCTAATAAAAAGGCTCCGACTGGTTTTTCATCAATGCCGAGACCTGAGCGAGATAACTTAATCGAGTTTGCTAAAGTAGCTATGGCTTTATCTTGCCCGAAAACGACTAACTTTAAGTTACGTTCAAGATTTTTTAGTGTGTTTTTATCAGTATTTGAGACAGACTTGGCAGGGATTTTTGCCATTTTGGCAATAATAAGTTCGATGTCTTCAACAGTAATATCTTTACGGCGATTTTCTTCCGCCTGCAATTGCCTGTTAGCGCCAGCTTCATCAATTACATCAATTGCTTTATCGGGTAACTTCCTATCATTAACGTACCGAGCTGAAAGATTGGCCGCAGCACGTAATGAAGCATCACTGTATTCAACCCTATGATGCTCTTCGTAACGTGAGCGTAACCCTTTTAAAATATCGATGGTATCTAAAATACTAGGCTCGTCTATATCCACTTTTTGAAAACGTCTTGCTAAAGCACGATCTTTTTCAAATATGCCTCGGTATTCTTGAAAAGTGGTCGACCCCATGCATTTGAGCTCTCCATTAGCCAACATCGGCTTTATTAAATTAGATGCATCCATAACGCCACCAGAAGCTGAACCAGCACCAATAATGGTATGTATTTCATCTATAAATAATACTGAACCCTCAATCTCTTTTAGTTCGGCTAACACAGCTTTCAAACGCTTCTCAAAATCACCGCGATATTTAGTGCCTGCTAATAACGAACCTAAATCCAGTGAGAATATTTGCGCACCGCTTATCACCTCAGGAACATCTTGATCAACAATTCGTTTTGCTAAACCTTCAGCAATTGCGGTTTTTCCAACACCCGCTTCTCCAACCAATAAAGGATTGTTTTTTCTCCGTCGAGATAAAATCTGGACAGTTCTCTCAACTTCCTCGTCTCTACCTATTAATGGATCAATTTTACCATTAGACGCTCTTTCATTTAAGTTTGCAGTATAAGACTCTAATGCTGTTTTTTGCTTAGGTGCCGGTTCAGCCTGACCTTCTCCCATTGTTGCAGGTTCTTCATTATCTTCGCTACCTGGAATTTTAGAAATACCATGTGAAATATAATTGACAATATCAAGGCGTGAAATATCTTGTTTCTGCAAAAAATAAACCGCTTGGCTTTCTTGCTCACTAAAGATAGCCACTAATATATTGGCTCCATTCACTTCTTTTTTACCCGATGATTGAACATGGAAAACGGCTCTTTGTAGGACTCTTTGAAAGCCTAATGTCGGCTGAGTTTCTACATCGCCTGCCTCTTGTGGAATAATTTGACTAGTTTCATCTATAAAATCCCGCAATTGTAACTGTAGTTTCTGAATATCTAACCCACAGGAGCGTAATACACTTATTCCTAGCGCATTATCCAACAATGCTAGCAATAGATGTTCGACGGTCATATACTCATGACGACGTTCTCTCGCATCAGTAAACGCAAGGTTTAATGTTAACTCTAAATCTTTACTTAACATAAATTAAACTCTCTTTAACTGTTTCCAATGGGTTATTTTCTACGTATGTCCTTACGGACTATTTATAATGGGTTATTCGCTAATCTTCATACAAGATTGTAATGGATGATCAGACTCTTTAGCGTAATCATTCACCGCAGCGACTTTAGTTTCAGCTATATCTGAAGTAAATATACCAGCAACTCCTGCTCCATCATAATGGACTTGTAACATTATCTTTGTTGCTTGTTCGCCGGTCTTATAAAAAAACTTTCTTAAAACACCTACAACAAAGTCCATCGGTGTGTAATCGTCATTTAATAGCAAGACTTTATACATAGGTGGTTCTTTCGTTTCAGGTTTGCGCTCTGCAACAAGAGTACCACTTACGTTCTGATTTTCTATATCATCATTCATTATTAATTCTAGTCAACCTATTCGTACTTTGTGGAATTTTTTGCTTTTTAGTTGCTTTGTAATCTTATACTACAGAAGACTCAACTTACTCTCTGAATCAGATATCTTTACACATATTCCATAAACTTACTTAAATTTAAACGTTTATTTCCAATAAAGTATAACAACTCTAAATAAGTTTATTGGGGGGGAAGTGAGCTTTTTCAACTTATTTTCAAATCTAAATCAGTTTAAATAGTTACAGCCTAATTATTCTGTTTAATATTCTTACATTTGTAAGCATAATTCACTTGACAATAAATTTAAAATATGAGATTTATACACTTGTCAAGTGATCAAGCTAACAAAAATTGCTGACTAATTCACACTTTTAACAAATATTACATAATTATGTGGATTATTATAATACTAACGCTTAAGGGAATAGAAGGAATTGTATATGGCGACTGGTACAGTTAAATGGTTCAACAACGCTAAAGGTTATGGTTTTATTTGTCCTGATGATGGTGGAGATGATATTTTTGCTCATTATTCAACTATAGAAATGGATGGATATAAATGCTTAAAAGCCGGACAAGAAGTCAATTTTGATACTTTTGAAGGACCTAAAGGTTTGCATGCTCAAGACATTACGTCTATGCAAGTGCAAGCAGCTGAGTCTAATGAAGAAATATCAAAAGAAGACTAAATAGACCACTTTAATATAACATTGTTTTAAAATGGCAAAAAACATTAGCTATTTTAAATTCAAGTATTAATTATTCGACTTCATAACCCTAACTCTTGTTGAGTTAGGGTATTTATTATACGTCCTAATGAAGTCTATAAATCATCAACAATAGCCAATATTGCATCCAGACACGAAGCACCTAAGTTTTGGCAACGTTCTGGCGACCAACCTTCTAGCTCATTCGGTGTTTCAATCGTATCTTTGAATGGCATTTCCAAAGTCATCGATAAGCAATCAAACGCTTCTGATATATAGTTTGTACAAATTGTCATGTCGGCTGAATTTGGAGCATCAATTGGATACCCTTCTTCTGTTTGAAAATCAGGATTCACCAATTTAAGCCGCTCGGTAAAATCATATTGCCATTTTGCCTTTTTGTCTGACCAAGCCTTAGTACCTTCTGCGCCGGCAATAAAGTTGTAGGGTAGGCCTTCATCACCATGTACGTCTAAACACATATCAATATCAATTTCTTCCATCATTGCTCTCGCTAGAAAGACTTCAGGGCTTTTATCCATGCTAGGAGTCAACCATTCACGATTTAAATTAGAACCAGCCGCATTGCTTCTTAAATGTCCTCTTTTACTCCCATCTGGATTAAGATTTGGAATGACATAGAAAATAGCTTTATTAAGAAGTGCCTGTGATACAGCATCGCTATCATCTAATAAACGAGAAACAAAACCTTCTGCCCACCAAGACGCTTGGGTTTCGCCTGGATGTTGACGACCTTGGATCCAAATCTTTTTCTTGTTCGTTGAATCGTCGTTTGAAGTAATAATTAGTTGGTCTATATCTTGTCCATCAATCGTATGACCAAGAACATTCAAAGCAACTAATGGGTGCTCTAAGGTACTAGCGATAAAATCTGCATGCTGCTCCATCGTGTATGGTGCAAAGTAAGCATAATAAATAGAGTTATATTCTGACCTATGATTGATATTTAACACGCCGTCTTCATAAGTTGTTGGGACTCGAAACCAAAATTTCCGATCGTAGGACGCGACCGCGTTATAACCATCCCAACCGTCAGTATATGCTGCATTTCCTGCATTATTAATTTTATAACCGCAGTTTTGATCTAAAACACCCGTTGCTCTAAAGTAAAACCACTGGTAAAACTCACTCTTGTTATCTATTTTAATGTCTAATTGAATATCATCAAAACAATCATTTTTGAGGCAAATGATATTTCCACCATCAAACTCACTGTTAATATTGATCTTTTGTTTTTGCATGTAACTTTTCTCCAAATTCGTATTTTTTCAACCCTGTATTTTGTCAGAACAACATTCGAACTTTATTCGCCAACAATTTTACACCAAGTAACACCATTAGTATCAGCCCATTCAAAACTATAAATATTCATCACTAGATCAGCATAAATTTCAGCTGATTTAATAATACCTTCTTTCCAAACTCTTTCGGCATTCGGTTGATGCCAAGTCAAAAAAGAGACCAAATGACTTGGCTCTAATTCTAAAGCGACGGGGTAATCGTCAGATTTAAAGTTTAATTGGCAAACACCGTCTAAATCACCAAATTGATAAACAAGATAACCACCGGCATCTTCATCAACCTTAGATTTTGGGACTAACCCGTTTATTTTAGCTTCTTCCCAGTCGTTTGAACTGATTAATTTAAAAATTGAGGACATAAAAGGGGTCACATAAATAATACTAATTAAGAATAATGAAAATGGTATCAAGATATCAGTTGCCTAACAAACACTAACTGCAATAGAATTCGCCCATGAATAAAACCAAACGACAAACAATCTTTGAACGACTCAGAAATGAGAACCCTAACCCAACCACTGAGCTGGAATATACTTCTCCTTTTGAACTATTAATTGCCGTTATATTATCAGCCCAAGCGACTGATGTAGGCGTTAACAAAGCGACTAAAAAACTATACCCTATCGCCAATACACCAAAAAAAATATACGCTTTAGGCGTAGCAGGACTCAGCGAGTATATAAAAACTATCGGTCTTTATAATACAAAAGCGAAAAATGTTATTAAAACATGCAAAATGCTAGTAGATCTACATCAATCAGAGGTGCCTGATGATAGAGAACCCTTGGAAGCCTTGCCCGGTGTTGGAAGAAAAACAGCTAATGTTGTTTTAAATACCGCATTTGGACACCCAACGATGGCGGTTGACACTCATATTTTTCGAGTATCAAATCGAACTGCCATAGCAAAAGGGAAAGACGTTCTTGAAGTGGAAAAAAGACTAGTAAAATTTATCCCTAAAGAATTTATGATGGATGCTCATCATTGGTTAATCCTGCACGGTCGATATACCTGCATAGCCAGAAAACCTAGGTGCGGTTCTTGCATAATTGAAGATCTTTGTGAATTTAAACAAAAAACCGAAGAATAACAACAAACTATAGTGAAAATACTAATGAATAAGAGTCTAATTACCAATATTTTAGCCATATCGTTATTGATACTTGGTCATTTTATTAATAACTTAATCCTTTACACCATAGGGTTATTTGCATTTTCTGGTGCAATTACCAATTGGTTAGCCATCCATATGTTATTTGAAAAAGTGCCTGGGCTTTATGGATCGGGAGTTATCCCATTGCGATTTAATGAGTTTAAGTCAGCCATAAGAAATATGATGATGAATGAATTCTTTACTCAAGAAAATATAGCAAAATTTATGCAAGGTTCTGGCAGTGAGCAGTTAGATAAACATCTTGCCCCTGTCATTGAAAAGGTCGATCTTGACCCTGCTTTTGACAAATTAGTGAGCGTGATTATGAATTCCTCTTTTGGCGGAATGCTTGGAATGTTTGGTGGTGAAGAAGCATTGCACCCATTGAGAGAACCTTTTATTGAAAATATGAAAGATTCTCTGGTAGAAATGACTGAGTCTGAAAAATTTAAAGCACTTTTATCAGAAGAACTTGGAAATACCGAGTCATCCGATGAAATACAAACAAAAATCACTGAGATCATTGATCAACGGTTAAACGAATTAACGCCTGTGATGGTGAAAGAAATTATACAAAAAATGATTAAGGAACACTTAGGCTGGCTGGTTATCTGGGGCGGTGTTTTTGGCGGTGTGATTGGTGGACTTTCGACCATTCCTTGGTTTACATTCTTTTCTTAACTTTCTTCAGATAACCGAAATTTTAACGTCAAACCAGTTAACAAATTTCTAATGAGCTGATTACCACAAGGCCTAAAGTTTCGATGTTCAGAATTTCTTGAAAAGGCACTGAGCTCACCTTTAGAAATTCTAAAATCGGCTTTTAGAAGTATCTCAATTAAATCTTCAGCTTTTAAATTAAAGGCTATTTTTAGTTTCGTTAGCAACATATTGTTGGTTAAACTTTCTTTTTTACTTAATTTGACTCGCTCGGACTGAGAAAGATTTTCAGCACCTTCCTTTTTTCCGCGCTTTTGAATAATTAAAGCGTCTAAGAAAATGATTAAAATATAATCTGGTAACAGCACAAATCCATCTTGCTCATCTTTCAATAAATAACCTTTCAATTCGGAATCTGACAAAGAATAATCTGCAAAATTGAAAGTTTCTAGCATCCCCTTCATATTCAAAGTAAGTGCATAAGCAACTCGACGAAGAACATAGTTGTTCATACACATAGTGCTATTTTGATTTTGCTGTCTTTTGCTTATTTCTGTATCTTCATTCACTTTTATATTCGCCTTTAAATCTTGATGCTAAAAAACCACTGGAATTAATGAGTTATATCTTGATTAGTTTCAAAATTAATTTCTTCTGGTATCTTTAAGGTAACTGACTGGTTTTCTTCTGAAAATTCAATCAACAACTCCCCAAACTTAACCTTTTTGATTACATCTTGAGTCCATTTTTCTACATTGGGTTGCTCTTCAATATCAGCAACCTTGCTGATCACCCATTCTTGTGCAACAGAGAATAACGCATCTTCTGATAATGAATCATAGGGAATTAACATGCTTTAATTGGACCAGTGTAGTTATGTTATTAATATGTAATCAAAGAAAATCAAGTATAACACTCTATATTACTTATGTAGAGTTAGCAGATATGACAATTAGGTTATTTTATAATTAGATTATTTGAGAATTAAGAAATATGGTGCGCCCGGAGAGATTCGAACTCCCGACCAATCGGTTCGAAGCCGATTACTCTATCCAGCTGAGCTACGGGCGCGTAGTGTCTTTCTTATGGTAAGAAATTCAGCAGGCGCTAATTTACCGTAATGCCTTCCTAGACTCAAGCGATTTGTAGCGTTTGTTTATAATGTTTTTTTATTCATCATATTCAGTGACCTTTTGAACCTTTTTGCTTTATAATTCTCTTTTTAACCAAAATTGAACTCCGCCTACGCTAGCTATGCAATTGATACTCATCACAGGAGCCTCCGCATCAGGAAAAACACAAGTTGCAAAAGGATTGTTAGCTCATTTACACTTTATCTTTGGTGATGATTCTGCCTGCTTGATCAGTCAAGACCATTATTACCACGACTTACCTCAACGCCCTAACGAATCAAAACCAGCGACTAATTTTGACCATCCAGATGCACTAGATTTTGAATTACTTAAAGAGCATATCGATAGCCTGTTTTCTGGCCAACCAATTCATATGCCTCTCTATGATTTCGCTACACACAGCCGTTTAAAACAGGATGAAAGCGTTAACCCAAGTCCGATAACAATCATTGAAGGCATTCACGCACTTTATGATCACAAATTATTTGAAAAAGCGACACTTAAAGCATTTGTAGAAACGCCTCAAGATGTCTGTTTAGATAGGCGTTTAAAAAGAGATATGGCGCAAAGAGCAAGAGCAAAAGATGATATTTTGCATCAATATTACAGCAATGTATTGCCTATGTTTGAGCGTTTTATTCACTCTACAATTAGCCTTGCAGATATCATTGTTGATGGTCAAATCCCTACAGACATTTCAGTGCAACGACTACTTTCACAAATAGATGTTTCAGGGCTTACAAGTTCGATGAAAGGGCTAAGTTAAAATACTTTTAGAAATTTCTCGCGGGATCCTTGGTATTGCTGTTATTTTGGCAATTGGTTACTTTTTTTCAAATCACAAAGATAAAATCAATTACAGTTAGTGAAGACACAGATATTCCAAGACTCCAAATTTGCTGCCATTTAAGCCGAATTAAAACTGAACTTTATTTAAGGTAGGTTCTTGGTTGCGTATTAAGAGTGAATGGTTCTATTGATCAGAATGCTTGGCTTTTTACATTTAGCGAACCAAAGTTAATGGAGTATGTATACCGAATAGAAAAGGACTTGCCGGACATTCCCGTTGTTTTTAAACACATATTTATTTCGGACAACTTAATTTTAGAAAGTGAAGAAACTCAAAAGCAAACACCCATAAATTTTAACACCAAGATAAACAGCTTGATCTTTGGTTCCCATGAATTTGATGCAGAAAATAATAAAATCAAGAATTAAGGGTTTTAATCAATCATTGAGCCTATCTCAATGACCGCTCATCGAACAAAACAGCCCTCCAACTCAAGCTGGCGGCTACTGGCACTTTGCGGCTCAATTCACAATGAAATTTAAATTTCCGCCGTCCAAATAAAAAGGCTTTAGGAAAGCAGGAACAACTCATAGTATGTAAATTTTATTGGCCGTCTCGATGAAAGTTGAGAGGTCTATTCCATGAGACTCACGATCTCCGGAGATACGAGCAAGCTTGAAATTCGGCCCAAACATTTTTTCAGGATTTCAGGAAATTAGCTTTTCAGGATTGCAACCCCACCTGAAACTGTCCTTACTCACCGTTTCGGTAAAAGTTCGGAGTTCGGTCGCGGAAACTTCATACAATTCGAGTTCTTTAGAGATTCTGAGTCGGAGTGTTTGCTGAGAAAGTTCGGTGCTGTTTCGGCATTGACCGGTCCGGGTTTTGATGGTGATTAAACTCTTTAAATTCATGAGGTTGGAGACGTTTTTTGGTGCATCTCTTGGCCTCATAATCGGCAGACCCTCCGTTCAAGTCGGGGGGATGGCTCACCATTTTCACCGTTGAATCAATCGCTTACGCAGGACCCACCGACTATGACCACCGGACCCTCCGACTGCGGGGGTTTTTTGGCTAGGTCTTAGGTAACCATTGCTGCAGTGCCTGTTGTAACTTGTTAGGCGACACCGGTTTAGCGATATAATCATCCATACCAGCATCAATACATTTTTCTCTGTCACCATCCATGGCATTGGCGGTCATGGCTACAATTGGTATGGTATCGTTGAGTACCTTTGATTGTGGATCACGAATACACTGAGTTGCCTGATAACCATCCATTACTGGCATCTGACAATCCATGAAAACTAAATCATAGGGTAATGTCTTCAAAGCATTTACGGCTTCTTCACCATTGGCAACGGTATCAACATGCACACCGAACTTTGCCAACATGCCTCGAGCAACCATTTGATTGACAGCATTATCTTCTGCCACTAGTATCCTGGCCTTGAATTGCGGTAGCTCACGACTAACAGTTCTACTATGTATGTTATCGCTTATACTACTGAGCGAGTTGTCTGAAATCTGCAGCAGGGTTTTGTATAATGCAACCTGTTCAATGGGTTTGTTGAGATAGGCGCTAAAACCAAGTGCTTCGAATTGTTTAGCATCACCACGTTTACCCTTTGAACTGAGCATCAACAATCGGATGTCTGCCAGACGTTGATCTTTTTTGATCTCGGCAGCCAGTTGTAGACCATCCATATTTGGCATTTGCATATCTATTATGGCAATGGTGAAAGGATGACCATCAGTCAAAGATGCCTTCATAGTTGCCAGTGCTGCCTCACCACTTTCAGTTAGGGTGTAATGTTTCACCTGCCAATTAATCAATAAATGCTTGAGTAACATTCGGTTGGTGAAATTGTCATCCACTACTAATATATGCTGCTTATGTAGATCGGATAAGACCGGCTGGGCTGGTTGTTCTTTGGCATTAGCAAGGTTCATGGTAAACCAAAATGTTGACCCCTTATCTATTGTGCTATCAACTCCGATCTCACCATCCATCAGTTCCACCAACTGTTTGCTAATAGACAAGCCAAGGCCTGTGCCACCATAGAGACGGGTGGTAGAGCCATCAGCTTGGCTAAAACGCTCAAAAAGTTTACTCTGTTGTTCAGGGCTAAGACCAATACCGGTATCAGTGATCTCAATGCGTATTTGGGTATGGGTTTCTGTTTGCTGTAAAATAGAGAAGTAGACTGCAATCTCACCCTCTTCGGTAAATTTTACAGCATTACCTACCAGGTTGGTCATTATCTGGCGGATACGGCCGGGATCAGCACTAAACCACTGATGATGCACTGGATTAGCTGGGCAAATCAATTCCAGTCCTTTCTCATGGGCCCGAAAGGCTATGGAGCTACCAAACTCATCCATCATTGTGCCAATGTCAAAATCAATGGGTTCCAGTTCCAGCTTACCCGCTTCTACTTTAGAAAAGTCGAGAATGTCATTGATGATTGCAAGTAGTGATTCGGCACTGTGTTTTACTGTTTTAGCGAAGCTGTATTGCTTTTTATTTAACTCTGTATCGAGCAATAGATTAGTCATGCCAATAACTCCATTCATAGGGGTACGAATTTCATGACTCATATTGGCAAGAAAGTCGCTTTTAGCTTGGTTTGCATGCTCTGCAACCTCTTTAGCTTCCTCCAATGAATGTTCAACCTTTAGGCGGAACAATATCTCTTCATTCATTTGTTTATGAGTTAATTTCATTTTTTGATTTAAGTGTACAAAGTAAAAAATAATAAATACCAGTAATAAAAAAGGAGGTGTTGCCCAAATAAAAACAGTTTTTATATTAGTTCCAGTTTCGATAGTTACTGCTAGCCAGTTATTTTTAATGACTGTCTTTTCTTTTTCTG
>JBLIBL010000048.1:0-25346 GCA_047633355.1 Polaribacter sp. | reverse complement strand
TTGCTGAATATTTCAACCTGTCTCATGTTGGTAGTGTATGCTATCCGCTTGCTCGTATAAAAAAGGAAATAGCTGGAGGGGGTTGGAGAAAGGAAATTAAAGAGATAGAAAACGAGTTTGTTATTGTAAAATATACATGACCCCTAATTTTCTTTTCACTAATTTTTTTCAGGAACTTAAAACGTTATATTCAAAATCCCATGGGAGTGGAGATGTTTAAAAATTTAACGATTATTTTATTAGCGTATATACCCTTATCCGCATGGGGAGGGGGTTTTGAGTTTTCAGTTGGAGGGGGTTACCAATACAGTGGGATTATAGGAACTCAATTTGCTGTTAAAGACGATGATAAAAAATATTTTATTTCTCTTGGTTTGCCAGGTATATCTGTTGGAATGCAATCTGTATTTTCAAACAATGAAAATCATTCAGTTGGTTTTTCTGTTGGTGAATTAGCCGGGATTTTCAGCGCTGATACTGAATATGGATTTATAACATATAATTATCATTTTAGTGGTTTTCAAAATAATGGCTGGGTATTAGGTACAGGAATAGGATATTACAATCGAGATGAAAACAGAATATTTTTTGGTGGTGGAGAGGTTAAAGAACGAGATAGTGGGATGGCTTTAACATTCGATATCGGTTATAAATTTTAAAATATACAAGCCATTCAAGCAGGACAAATAACAGTTGGCTATTTGCTCCTTCGTCGCTTATTTTAGCCAACTATCATTTGCCTCTTAATGGGACGTTATAGAACCACTAAGTGGAATCAATGCGGTCAATGTAATTGAAGTAGATTAATTGAGCCGCGCCGCGCAAGTCAAAACCAAATCGTATTGTTGTTAAATATTAATCTGCTACTTTGCTTAATTGCAAGGAGTCTCAGAAGGTAATAGCCCGAACAATCCTCTTATAATATAAGCCTAATGTCATCGCGCGAATCAGCATAAACAAACTCAATCCTAAGAACAAACCATGATTACCCCATTGTGGAATCAATACTTGCAGCAAGGCTAGGTAGATTAACATCGAGACGATCATCGCATTGCGCATTTCTTTGGTGTAACTCGCTCCGATGAAGACCCCATCTAACTGAAAGCTCCAAATAGAAACTATGGGCGCAATGATCATCCATGGTAGGTAGGTTTTGGCGGAGACTAATACCTCATCGATATTGGTAAATAATCCAAGGATGAATTCACCAAAAATGTAATAGATGACGCAAATGAAGACTGCGATGATAAATGCCCAGAAACTTGTTAGTTTAACCGCACGGGTAAATTCATTGCGTTTTTTAGCACCATAGGCACTGCCTGTAAGTGCTTCGGCGGCGTGAGCAAACCCATCTAGGCCGTATGCCATAATGCTTTGTAGATGCAGTAAAATGGCGTTGGCAGCTAGTACCACTTCGCCCATTTTGGCACTTTGGAAAGTAAAAAAACTAAGCGAAAAAACCAAACACAAGGTACGAATAAAGATATCACTATTCGCTTTCATCAAAGTGGTGATGGCTTTGCGTTCGAGGATTTTGCTCCAGATAAATCGTTCTACCGCAGTTTTAATTTGCTCGCGCAGTAAGAAGAAACCGCAGGCAGCAGCAATATATTCTGCAATCAAGGTTGCCAAGGCAACACCTTCGACGCCCATACCGAATCCGACAACAAAGACAATATCTAACAGAATATTGCTGAGATTGAGCACCAATAACAATATCATTACTTTGCGTGTATTTTGCATACCAATAAACACCCCGGTAAAAACGTAGGTGCATAAGGTTGCAGGCGCGCTCCAAATCCGGATATAGGCGTAATTTGCGCTGAGGGTTTCTAATTGTTCTGTGCTATTGAGTAAATACAAGGCGAATTGGATAAGTGGATAGCTGAGTAGAATCGTGATTAAACCAAAACCAAGCGCCAGCAATATAACGCGTGATATAGTGTCAGATAATGCCTGTTGATTATTGGCACCATAGGCTTGCGCGATGAATCCAGTCGTTCCCATTTTCAAAAAACCAAAGCCCCAAAATAGAAAACTAAATATCAATGAGCCAAGTGCCACAGCACCTATTGAATGTGGCTCAGGTAGATGACCAACGACCGCGGTATCGACAGCGCCTACCAATGGTATGGATAGATTCGAGAGGATTATAGGACCAGCTAAAGCCCAGATATCTTGATGAGTGGGAGATAATTTGTTGCTGTTGTTCATCTCTGACCGTTATTTTTCAACTTCATTATAGAATTGTTTATTTCTGACCGGCTGATTTAATTTCAATACAACAAATAAATCAAACTCATAATTACAGCGCCTGACCAAATTAAAATAACCGTACAATAACCCATTATTTGCCGAATACTTAACCCCGCAATAGCAAGTAATGGTAATGCCCAGAATGGTTGAATCAAATTAGTCCAGGCATCGCCCCATGCAACAGCCATTGCTGCTTGATTTAACGGAACACCTAACTGAGTCGCCGCAGGAATAACAATGGGTGCTTGTACTGCCCATTGTCCACCGCCAGATGGCACGAAAAAATTGACTAATCCGGCACTTAAGAATGTAAATAAATTAAAGGTTTCTTTAGTTGAAATTTCAACAAACCATTCTGACATAGATGCCGCTAAACCAGACCCTACCATCATGCCCATCAATCCAGCATAAAGTGGGTATTGAATTATTATTCCAGCACAGGTTGTTATGGTTTCGTTGACAGCCTTTAGATAATTATGTGGATTGACATGAAGCGCTAGCCCTAAAAGTAAGAGACAGAGATTAATCGTATTTAAGCTCGCGCCACCACCATTAGAAAAATAATTGAATAAATAAATGCCTGCGATAGTGAGCAACAAATAATTAATGATTGGTAAATGTTCTAATTTTTCCGCAGGTGATAAAAGCGTTTTATCGATAACAACCTCTTTCACTTCCACGTTTTTAAAGCGAACCAAGTCTTCTTTTTTCGGAGACATAAAAATCGCTAGTATCGGTAATGTCATTACCAGTGCGCCAATAATAAAAAGATTTTGCCACGCAAAAATTGTTTCCGATAAAGGTATAGCATTGCCACCAAGTAACTGACTCAATGTGTCTTGTCCGCTAGATGCTATTTTTAGTGGTATTGACCCTGAAAGACCCGCATGCCAGATCAACATACCGCTATAAGCTGTCGCAATTAATAACGGGAAGTGGACATTTTTAACTCTACTCGCAACTTCTTTCGCAACTAAAGCACCAACAACTAACCCAAATCCCCAGTTAAGCCACGCAGCAAGCATAGAAACAAGAGTGACTAAGGTTAAAGCTTGATTTGGCGTACGTGCTAGAGATGCGATTATGGCTAGTCCTTTTTTAACAGGTAGACTAATCGCTAATATGCTGCCAAATAACAAAATTAAAACCATCTGCATGGAAAAGCTAAGTAATTTCCAAAAACCATTACCCCAATGATTAGCCATTTGCGTTACGGTTTGCTGTTCAAATAATAGACCAGATATAAAAACAAAAGCGGTTAGAATGACCGCGATTAAAAAGGCGTCGGGTAACCACCTTTGCATGATACGACTAAAAAAATCAGCGCTAGATCCTATGATTGTCATCTTCATTGAGTCCTGTTTTAAAAGGATTACTCTATTCGAGTAATTTTTATATCACCAATTTCTAATGATGGTTTTTGTTCTTCAATTTCAGCCTGATCACGTTGTTGGCTAGTTTGTGTAAAATCACAGGACACACAGGCAATACTTTGATCGTCACTATACAAAACGAGTGAGTCTAGATCATTGCAATCTGGGCAATTTGCCCCGGCGATAAATCTTTTTTGTCTGCGATTATTAACGGATTTCATTTATTATTCAAGGGAGCTAAATAGAATTTAAAACGATATCATTGATCGAAATATTTTTCACTAACACTTTTGTTAAAGGAAGAGTTGGAATATTGGTTGAATCTGCAACTAATAAGTTGCAAAAACAATTCATTTAATCCTATAATCAACCTCATACATGTCAAATTATTAGAATATGAAATGAATCAGAATACAGAAAAAACTGTTAAAGAGACCCAAGAAATCAGTCCTTCAGCTTCTATCGACTGGAAAAAAATTGCGTATTATATGCAATTATCTCGTGCAATGGATGATATTGAAGAGCAAGAGCTGGTTCCTGCAAAGCTTGTTTTTAACCAATTCTCGGCACGAGGCCATGATTTAGCACAAATACTCTTGGGCTCAATGTTAACCCATCAGCATGATGGAGCGACTGGTTACTACCGCTCTCGTCCTTTTGTTCTCTCACTTGGTTTGGATATAGAAGATGCCGTAGCGTCGCCTATGGCAAAATCTGGAGGCTATAGCGATGGTCGTGATATCGGTGTTGTTTGTAATTACCCAAATATTGAACGTAAAGGTGCAATGCTATTTCCAATGTGTGGCGGTGTTGGCGCGCAATACACACCTATTTCTGGTTGGGCTCAATCAATTATATACAATAGAGACGAGCTAAAAGATGAAAAATACCGAGGAGCAATCGGTTTATCAATGGGTGGTGACTCGTCCATGTCTACGAGTGGCTTTTGGTCAGCTTTAAACATTTCTACTACTAATAACTTACCGCATTTATTTTATATTGAAGATAATGGCTATGGAATTTCTGTTCCGCAAACGCTACAAACTCCAGGCGGTGATCAAGTAGCCAATTTGGCATCTTATAAAAATTTAAAGATCATTGATGGTGATGGAACCAACCCCAAGGAAGCAAGTAAGCTTATCCTAGAAGCCGTTGAATATACACGGGCTGGCCGAGGAACATGTTTACTTCGATTAAAAGTACCTCGCCTGTGTGGACATACTTTTCAGGATACACAAACCTATAAACCCGAAGCTATGGTAAAAACTGAGCAAGCTAATGACCCATTACCCAAGTTAAAAAAATATCTATTTGAAGAGAAAATATTGGACGAAAATGCTTGGCAAAAATTAAAAATAGAAGCTTATGCGGATGTAAAAAATGCTGTTGAAAAAGCAAAATTAAGACCCGAGCCTGATTGCAAAAAATTAACCAAATATGTTTTTTCTGAAAAAGACAAGTATGACAATCCTGAAATCCAATTACGAGGAGGATTGCATGCGGATGATTATCAGTTTCCAAAGGTGAGCGAATCCGCGAGTCCATCAGGACCTCGACTAAATATGTTAACGGCAATACGAAATGTATTAGACTATGAATTATCTATCAATCCAAAAGTATTAGTATTTGGAGAGGATGTTGGTCCAAAGGGCGGCGTTCATGCGGCGACATTAGGGCTGAATGAAAAATATGGTGAGCATCGAGTGTTTGATACCAGTCTTTCTGAGGAAGGTATTATTGGACGTTCGGTAGGAATGGCGCTGTCGGGTTTAATGCCTGTACCAGAAATACAGTTTAGAAAATATGCAGAACCTGCTGCTGAGCAACTGTCTGACACCGGTATTATGAGATGGCGAACCAATAATCAGTTTGCAGCTCCTATGGTGGTTAGAATTCCTGGCGGTTTTGCCGGTAGAGGTGACCCCTGGCATTCAATGTGCGATGAAGTGGAGTGGGCGCACAAAATCGGTTGGCAAGTCGTTATGCCATCCAATGCTGAGGATGCCGTTGGTCTTTTAAGATTTGCGTTACGTGATAATAATCCTACCATTTTCTTTGAACATCGTTCGCTATTAGATGGTCGATGGGCAAGACGGCCTTATCCTGGAAATGATTATGTGATCCCTTTTGGAAAAGGAAAAACTTTAACCAAGGGACATAAGCTTACTGTTGTCACTTGGGGGGCAATGGTAGAGCGATGCGAGTCAGCTGCATTAGATATCGTTAATGGTATTGAGGTGATTGACTTACGTACTATTCAGCCGTGGGATAAAGCTCTAGTTTTGGAGTCGGTTAAAAAGACGGGACGGTGTTTAATTGTTCATGAAGATAATTTAACGGCAGGTTTTGGTGCAGAAATTTCCGCAACTTTAGCTAAGGAAGCCTTTTTTGATTTAGATGCGCCAATAGAAAGATTAACTATGCCGGATACGCCAAATCCGCATAATATTCATTTAATGAATGCAGCTGTACCAACAGAGGCAAAAATTAAACAAGCGATGCTAGATCAGATTGCCATCTAGGTTTTCACGAACCCTAGTTTATATTTAAGAGTTATATTTAAGAGTTAAATTTAGAGAATAAATTATGAATTATGAAACAGAAATAAAATTAACTGAGGAAGAAATAGAAGGCACTGAAGCAACCTTTTCAACTTGGCTTGTGGCTATTGGAGACGCCGTTAAAGAAGGAGATCCGATTGCTGAATTAGAAACAGACAAGGTAGCAATGGAAGTTTGTGCGCCTAAATCAGGAACTATTAAGTTTCAAAAAATAAAACAAGGCGATAAAGTTGAAGCTGGTCAAGTTTTAGGAATTATCTCAGAAGGCGGCGTGGTAGATTATAAAGATAGACCATCTTTAGTCATAAGTGCTGATCAACTCGATGCAAAACAAACAACTAACAGAACTATAGAGACTATTCGGCCTTCTGGATCTTTAGATGAAAATACAGTAGATAAAAATTCAATCAGTCCAGCAGTAAGACGTCTGTTATCAGAAAATAATTTGAATATTGATAATGTAAAAGGTAGCGGTAAAAAAGGTCGAGTCACTAGAGATGATGTGACTAAATTTGTAAAAGTAGAAGCCGAAAATCTAGTTGTAGAACAAGTAAAGCCGACAGAAAAGGAAATCATAAAAGAAGCGTTTACACAAACATCTTCATATAAGGTTAGCAAAAACCCAAATTTAAAAAGCCAACTAATTCCTCATAGTAATATGAGAAAATCGATAGCTAACCATATGGTTAATAGTTTGTTAGAAACGTCTCCCCATGTCACCAGTATTTTTGAAATGGATATGGGAAATATTATAGAACATCGTAAATGGCATAAAAAAGAATATTTAGATTTGGGCATAAAATTAACTTTTACGGCCTACTTTTTATTAGCAATGGCAAAGGCGGTTAAAAAAGTTCCTCAAGTGAATGCTAAATTTCACGAGGATGCTTTAGAGATCTTTAGTGATATTAATATTGGAGTAGGAACAGCATTAGGCGGTTCTGATCTGAAGGATTCGGGTTTAGTCGTCCCCGTTATTCAACAAGTACAAAATATGAGCCTATTCCAAGTTGCAAAAGCGCTACATACACAAACTGAAAAGGCTCGAACAAACCAGTTAAAAACAAGTGACATGAAAAATGGCACTTTAACAATTTCTAATCACGGAGTAAGTGGCAGTCTATTAGCAACCCCTATAATTATCAACCAACCACAAGTAGCGATATTAGGTGTTGGTAAACTTGAGAAAAGAGTGGTTGTTGAAGAAATCAATGGTAAAGATGAAATGGTGATACGGCCAAAATGCTATGTATCACTTTCGATTGACCATAGAGCGTTAGATGCACATCAAACTAATTTGTATTTATCGGAATTTGTAAATATCATAGAGCACTGGGGAGAGTAATCAAGTTAATTGAAGTGAGCTTTTAATTGAAGTGAACTGTTAATTGAAGTGAACTGGTTGAATTTTCTCAATTCACGAGCCATTTAAAAATGAGGTATAATCTAGTGAAGCCTGACAGCATGAGATGCAAACAAAACAAGTTAAACGAATCAACAGCTAGTCGGTTAAATTTTACCGGTTTCAGGTTAGCGCTTTTCACCCTAACTCTGTTTAGTTTAATGCTAATAACTCGCCTTCAGGCAGCGGAGCTTACCCATTCAGAGTTCGAGCGTATCGAAACGCTCACCCAAACCTCGAATATTCTACAGTTACAACAAGCCATGGACGATGGCAAATTGACCTCCGTTCAATTAACCCAATTCTATTTACAACAAATAGATAAAAAAAATCCTCAGCTAAATGCCATTATTAGCATTCTCC
This sequence comes from Polaribacter sp., assembly GCA_047633355.1. GTDB lineage: Bacteria > Pseudomonadota > Gammaproteobacteria > Enterobacterales > Kangiellaceae. Next base: position 17,391 of record JBLIBL010000048.1, on the reverse strand, counting down.
CTAACGCACTCGCCAACGCACAAATGTTAGATAAAGAGCGCTCCAAAGGAATGTATCGAGGGGACATGCATGGTATTCCGATAGTAGTTAAAGACAATATCGAAACTAGAAAACTGGCCACCACCGCGGGTTCACTCGCCCTAAAAGATAATATTACTAAGCGAGATGCAACCGTGATCAAAAAACTCAAACGAGCCGGTGCGATCATTTTAGCCAAATCTAACTTAAGTGAGTGGGCAAATTTTAGAACCGAGAGATCTTCCTCTGGTTGGAGTGCGATTGGCGGACAAACCCGCAATCCAATTGATGTTAATCGTTCAGCATGTGGTTCAAGCTCAGGATCAGCGGTCGCCGTTGCTGCTAATTTGGCGGTTGCCGCTGTAGGAACAGAAACAGATGGCTCTATTACCTGCCCAGCCTCCGCAACCGGAACCGTAGGGATAAAGCCAACCGTCGGATTAGTTAGTCGATATAGAATTATCCCCATTGCAGAAACCCAAGACACAGCAGGCCCGATAGCAAAATCTGTAATCGACGCCGCTATATTATTGGAAGCAATGCAAGGCAAGGATAATGCTGACCTTGCAACCAAAGCACGAAAGTTTGATTTCGATGAAACTTATAAGGCGGATACCAGCGAGTTCAAATTGGGTTGGTCGCTTAATGGATTACGAATTGGCTTGCTGGAGTCTCGAGTTAATCCTCACGAAGCAGTCGATAGTGTGTATCAAAAAGCGATTGCGCAATTAGAACATGCAGGCGCGATAATTGTGCCCAATCTCAAAACCGAGAACTATGCAGAGTTTAGACAAGATTCGTATGATGTTTTACTGTATGAATTTAAAAACGGGCTGAACCGTTATTTTAAAACATTGCCAAACAGCTTGCACGGAATGACCTTAGAAAAATTAATTCAGTTTAACAAAGACAATAAGGCAACAGAAATGCCTTACTTTGAACAAGAAATATTTGAAAAAGCACAGGCTAAAGGTTCTTTATCTGATCGAGCTTATAAGATCGCCTTAGCATTAATCCAAAAAGCCACGCGTGAAGATGGTCTCGATAAGTTAATGACCAAGAAAAAGCTCGATATTTTGATTAGCCCAACTTTAGGGCCTGCTTGGACAATTGACAAAATTAACGGCGATCATTATAGCGGCGGTTATTCGAGTTACTCCGCTATCTCTGGTTATCCCTATTTAACTTTACCAATGGGAAAGGTTAAACATTTACCAATAGGATTATCGGTGATCGGGTTGGCGCTAGATGATGCAAAAATTATTGCGATTGCCAAGCAAATGGAAGTTTTATTCAATGGAGATACCTTAAAAAACAAATGATACTGATACTCAAACTGGCCAATTGGGGAATGTAACTTAGAGTTAGAGTTAAGGTTAATATATTATGAAAAACAAAATCATTCAATTTTGGTTTGAAGACATCGAACCAAAACAATGGTGGAAAAAAAGCGATTCATTCGACCAATTACTCGTGGAACAATACAAAGATGTTCACGCCCAAGCAAACCGGTGCGAGTTGTATCAATGGAGAGAAAGTCCAGAAGGACGATTAGCAGAAATCATCGTCTTAGATCAATTCTCCAGAAATATGTATCGGGACACTGAAAATGCTTTTTCTTCCGATCTTCTTGCATTAATTCTCGCACAGGAAGCAATTGCTGTGGGCGCAGATGATTTGTTAAACGAAGTCCAAAGAAGTTTTTTATATATGCCTTTTATGCACAGTGAATCATTGATAATACATGAAGCGGGCTTAAAATTATTTCAAGCGGGAACTTCAGAATCCAGTATTAATTTTGAGGTTAGGCATAAAAAAATAATAGAAACGTTTGGTCGATATCCTCATCGAAATAAAATATTAGGTCGAACATCTACAAAAGAAGAACTAGAATTTTTAGAACAGCCTGGTTCTTCTTTTTAAAATACATTATTAACCGATAGTTTTTAAAACTTGAGTTAATACAGACTCACCAAGCTTGCGGGAAGTAGTCCATTTTCCACCAAATACATTAATCAGTTTTTGGTTACGTTTGATTTTATATTCCCGAGATACTTCATTCATCAATTTTGAGGGTTCAAAAATTAAAGGTCTGGCGCCTGCAAATGACTCAATGATATCTGTTCTAGTGGTAGGCGTAGTGAAAAAATTATTCAGGGCATTGATTAGATAATCAATTTCTTTATCGGTTGGTTCAATTTTTCGTGCTAAGTCATGCACCTCTTCGGTTGTACCAACCAATGTATTTCCTTTGTATGGTAATACAAAAAATAATCGTTTTGATTCTTTGTCTTCCAAGTATAAAGCTTTATCCGAAACTCTAGGAATAATGATATGAGTACCGCGCACTAATTTTAGTTTAACATCACTGTCAATATCACTGCGTATTACTAGTTCTTGAGCCCAAGGTCCACACGCATTGACCACGCAATCAAATTGTATTTTCTCTCCTGAGTTTAGCTTCACTTCTCCTTGATTGGTGACGGAATCAACTTTTGTATTTTCGCTAATGATGCCGCCAAGAGAAATAAGTTGTTTAGATACCCACAATCCAAGCTCATAGTCATCCATCTGACCATCATGGTAGGCATAAGCGCCGGTTAGCCCGTCTGTTTGTATAGATGGGAATGTTTCTAATATTTCATTTTTAGTTAAGTAACGATGTTTGCCTAGATTATTTTTCCCTGCCAAAAAATCATATAAAACCAAGCCAATTTTATACTCCCAACGTTTATGAATTCCACCCTTGTAAATTGGGATAATGAGTTCAACATCATTGGTTAATTCGGGTACTTTTTCCATCCAGAATTTTCGTTCATGTAATGATTCTCGTACCAGTGAAAATTGTAAGTATTCTAAATATCTTAAACCGCCATGCAGTAACTTGGATGAACAACGTGAAGTCTGAGACATGAGAGTTTCTTTTTCAAATAGATGGACATCCATGCCTTGTTGAGCGCAAAGCCAAGCAGAACATAGTCCATTGATCCCTCCACCAATGATCGCAACAGTTTTAGTTGCGCACTCATCTAGTTTATTTAAAGTCATTTATTCTTTAACCAACTTTCTATTTCAACATAGGCTAAAGGGCGAGTTTTTTCTTCATTCAAAAGTTCGTGGTATGAGTCTGAATATTCAACTAGTTTTGTATTTTTTGAGTTTAGCGTTCTAAATAATGATTTTGAAACCTTATGATTGACAATAATATCTGAACCCGGAATAAGCATTAGCAATGGGTTACTAATTTTAGAAAAATTATTTTTGATGTTTATATATTCAGCTAAAAAGGAAGTGAAAAATTTAGCTGATACTCTATCGTGAACCAAAGGATCATTTTTATAAGTTTCTACAACCTTTTTGGAACTACAGATCCATTCAGCTTCAATTTCATTCCATAATGTTAACTTAGGAAAAATGTTGGCTAATAATTTTCCCATGCCTGCTTTGATAGCATTAGGCGGAATTTTTTTTTCAAAACCTGGCGCGCTAAACACTGATTTGGTGATGATGGAGGGGTATCGCAACAAAAATCCTGCAGCAATTACGCCGCCTAAGCTATGGCCTAAAAGATAATTGACTGAATCTGGTTTAGACGTACACTCAATCACTTTTTTAAGATCGTCGGAATAAACAGAAAAACTACTAATATGTCCGCGTGTTCCACTCGATTTTCCGTGCCCGCGATGATCATGTGCGTACACATTGAAGCCGAGTTGATTGAAATGTAATGCAAAATCTTCGTATCGTCCGCCATGTTCACCTAAACCATGAGCAACATAAATATTATTGGATGAGCCTAGGACTTCCCATTTTTTAAGATTAATAGAATGGTTATCGATATTAATAGTTTGTTCTTTCATAAGTTTAAATCACTAATAGGCGTACGGTATCGACTAATTAAATCTTATAGGATTTGAAAGTGCAACCTAAAATAATGCACCTAAAAGTAAGTTATGTTTTTTTGAAATCAGTCTGTTCGTGCTTTTTGAATTGCATTTTTCCAGCCAGCCACTTTTTCCCTTCTTGAGGTGATGCTCATCGTAGGTTTGAATATTAGATCTTTTTCCAGCATGGCGTTTGGTAGTTGGTTGGGCTGCCAAATTCCGCCGCCTATTCCGGCTAATAAGGCCGCACCAACCGCGGTCGATTCAACTTGCTTCGGACGATATATTTCAGTATTTAAAATATCAGCTTGAAACTGCATTAAAAAATTGTTCTGACAAGCACCGCCATCAACTTGGAGTTGTTCAATTTTAATACCAGATACATGTTCCATTAAATCGACTACATCCTTGCTTTGATAGGCAATGGATTCAAGTGCCGCTCTCACAATTTCCTTTTTACCAGCACCTCGGGTCAAACCGGTAATAACGCCACGAGCATTCATATCCCAATAAGGCGCGCCTAATCCTGTAAATGCAGGCACTAAATAGACATTTTTTGTATTTTCAATAGACAAGGCAATTGATTCTGTTTGGCTTGCAGATTCAATCATACATAATTCATCACGCAACCATTGAACGGTAGAACCCGCGTTAAAAACGGAACCTTCTAATGCATAAACTGGATCACCTTTAGTATCACAAGCTATTGTTGTTAAAAGACCCTCATCAGAAATTTTAGGTGTTTCCCCAATATACATTAATAGAAAGCAGCCTGTTCCGTAAGTGTTTTTTACCTGCCCCAGTTGAGTACATTGCCTACCAAATAATGCAGATTGTTGATCACCTGCCACACCCGTTATAGGGATCTTTGCATTAAAAAAAATTGATTCGGATGTGTGTCCAAAACTTGAAGCGGAAGTTTGAATGCTCGGTAACATGGATGGATTGAATCCAAAGTATTCTAATAAATCATTGTCCCAAGATTTATCAATAATATTGTAAAGCATGGTTCGAGAAGCATTAGTATGATCTGTTTTATGTGATTTTCCATTTGTTAAATTCCAAATCAACCAAGTATCAATGGTTCCAAAAGCAAGGTGATTTTCATCAGCAAGCTTTCTAATCTCTGGTTTATTATCGAATAACCACTTTATTTTAGTCGCTGAGAAATAGGCATCCACTACAAGCCCCGTCTTTATTCGAAACCAACTCTCTTTATCTTCAGATTTTATTTTTTCACATATTTTGCTAGAGCGTCTGCATTGCCATACGATAGCATTGTGAACTGGTTTACCCGTTCTTTTATCCCAAAGAACGGTTGTTTCACGTTGATTGGTAATGCCTATGCAGGAAAGATCAGTTGCTTTGATATTGGCTAAATTAAGTGCTTGCCGAATGGTTTTGAGTGTAATCCGCCAAATTTCTTCTGCGTCATGCTCAACCCATGATGGCCGAGGATAAATTTGAGTAAATTCGTTATAAGACTTAACCACTACTTGGCCTTGATGATCAAATATAAATACAGTTGTTCCTGTTGTGCCTTGGTCTATTGAAAGGATCATCATTTTGCTCTTTTATATAAAATGCTTAAATTAGGGGTGAAATTATCAGAGAATATAATATTGAAGATAACTGAATATTTTATAACAAATTTAGCCCTGTTTGGACAATTGTGAATCGGTTCTTCATGTTTGATTTCAATTTTCAAGTAAGAAGGCTCTTAATTTTTTCTCTATATCGTCGAGAAAGCTTAATTGTTTTTTCTGAATTTAAGTAAACATCAAAATCGCCGCTATCCGTTGCTTGAATTTCTTTAACAAAATCTAAATTGACAATACTAGAGCGATGAATTCGAGTGAATTTATTAGGATCAAGTTTCTTTTCTAGGTTGGCCATAGTTTCACGCAGTGGATAGGTATGATTAGCAATATGCAGGTTCATATAGTTTCCCGAAGCTTCTATCCATTCTATATCTTCAATTCGGATGATGAATTCTTTGTTGATCTTTTTGACCAATAAGCGTTCAGGCCTATCAGGAATTTGTTGATCTTCGCCAAATGCGATAGCTTTCGCTTCGCCTCGTAATCGTATGATGATGAACCGATAACTATAAATTACGCCGATAATCCAAACGTAAGAATATCCATCTTTAGAGTATTCATAAAGGAGTACTTGTGACCAATTTTCAAAATCGTAAGACATTCCAACCGACAAATATGCCAGCTTTCTGAGAAGAAGCATTCCTACGACGTGTAAGACCGAAAAAACAATTGAAAACAGAGTGTGAGCAATCAAACTATATAGAGGCTTATTGGTAATCTTGGAAAGATTTTTGTCAAACCACACAATTAAAAATATTAATAGTGTGCCTGTTAATTGACTTGATATTTCCCAAATGACCGGTTGCCAAGTTGGGATATCAATTCCTAATCTTAGGTAATCAGAGATCACAATTGAAGCGCCTAAACTAGCTTGAATAGCCGCTATTAAAAACCAAAAAAAAATTTGGTATTTAACCTCGTATTGATCAAAGTGTTTCCAGCTCAATTTTTCACCTTATTTTTATTTATTCTGTCACTCTATTATGCCTTTTAACACAATATTAAGTAATACAGTCACTTAGGGGTTGATGAAAGACGCCATTGTGGTAATTATGTCATCAAATTTAACTATCGACTAATTTTAAAGGGTTGAGATTACTTATGACAGTACGTTTAATAAACCTATTTATGCCGAGCTCAAAGGATATGCCCTCTCGACGATTGGATTTAGATTGGTTAAGAGTTTTAGCATTTGGCTTGCTTATTTTCTATCACACTGGAATGTTATATGTGGCAGATTGGGACTTTCACGTTAAGAGCCAATACTTAAGTCAAAATTTGCAATCGGTTATGTTGCTAGTTAATCCATGGAGGATGGCTATTTTATGGATGATCTCAGGAATAGCGATTCGTTTCATCCTTGCAAAAGTATCCTTAAAGCATTTTTTGGTAACCCGATCCTATCGATTACTTTTGCCTTTGTTATTCGCAATTCTGGTGATTATTCCACCACAACTTTATTACGAGATGACTCAAAATGGTGATCTCAACTTAAGTTATTGGGAGTTTTATAAACAATTTTTCAATCTCGAAAATCTAATATTTGAGAAATATTCAGCGGGTATTTGGCATCATATTGATGTGAATCATTTGTGGTACTTAAGAGAGCTTTGGCGTTTTTCTTTGTACTTAGTCATCTTACTACCATTGTTCAACAGTAGGGTATTCAAAGGTGTATTGGACTGGTTTTCTGGACTGAATGGATATCTATCAGCTTTAATTATTGCTGTACCAATATTCCTTATAGAACTATTGATAGAAGATACTAAAGAGCCTCTAGGATTCCTTTTTTTGATATATGGTTATCTGTTAGGTTGGAATACTGTTTTATGGCAAAAACTAAAAGAAAACGCGTTTTTGTTATTAGCGCTTAGTCTCATACTTTATGTTGCGATAATTATTTTTTATCAAATGGTTTGGTTAAATATGTCGGAACAAACTGATAAAAATCTACTGTTGATTGGTACCCTTGTGTATAGCTTGGATCGATTAGTTTGGGTTCTAGCTATTCTGGCGATAGGCTTTCGTTTTTTAGATTATAACTCGAGCAAGCTACAATATCTTAGCGAAGCAGTTTATCCTTTTTACATTCTTCACCAAACTATTATCATTGTGATTGGGTTTGAAATTACTCAGTATCATCTAGGGGGTATTTCTGAAGCATGCGTTATTCTCTTTTCTACTTTCTTATTTTGTTTTATAGGGTTTGAAATTATCCGCAGAATTGACTGGATTAGACCATTGTTTGGACTAAAAATGGTAAAAGCTTATCCTCCTTTTGTAACAACAATTATGAAGTCACTATCGGTAATACTCATTGTAGGATTAGGGTTAGAAATTCTGATCTAATTAGTTTAAGCGAGTATTAATCCAAACTGTTCATATTCAGCAAAACTTCCATCGTTAGAAACTAAAGAATATTCTCCTTCAATGGCTTGCCAAATAATCATTTGATCAAACGGATCTTTATGTTTTAACCGAGGCAATTGATGAAAAGAAGAAGCTGATTTCGTATTTAAGGGTAAAAAGCGAATGCCCATATTTTTTGCTAATAGTGCTAGTTTATCGGGTGTTACGCCTTCTAAGGTTAGCTTGCCGATTGAGTATTTGAGAGAAATTTCCCAAAATGAAATATCACTCATAAAAAGGCTATTTTCTGGAGCTTCTAGCAATCTAATATGCTTCTTATCAATTTTTTCCGGTTCAAATAGAAGCCATAAAAATATATGAGTATCAATTAATAAATTCATGCAGACAGAAAGCTTTCGTCATCAAGTTTAAAATCGTCTGCCAGTTCAAACTTACCCTTTCCCTTAAGTAAGCCAAACTGCCTTTTACCTTTTAGTTGCTTATATTGTTCTACGGGAATTAAAACAGCTACCGCTTCATTTTTTTTACCATAACCCACAATATACTCCTGATCATTTTCTTTAACTTGTTTAATAATTTCTGAAAAATTAGCTTTAAACTCTCCAACTTGTACTTTTTTCATAACATTTACTAAATAACGGACTGTACAGAGCAGTATAGTTGTCAAGTTGTCAAGTTGTCAAGTTGTCAACTATAATTGTTTATTACTTTTACAATTTATGATGCTTATTGATTTAGTTAAATTCGTTAAGGAATTGGATGATGACACTATCAACAAAGCTCAGGCCTAAGCAGATATTGATAACCAAAGTAAATACTAAGACTAATAATGAACCAAAATAAAAGCCCGACAATTACAACAAAACTACAGTTGGGGTTCACCTGTCTAATGAAAATTTGGCACAAATAATATCCTGTACTTTTAATCAATAATTCAATGACAATCTCGATAAAGAATCGACTGAGTAGTTTGATGCTACTCTTAATTAGACTCTCTGCGATCTCTTCAATAGGCATGAACGAACTTTACGCGATTAAATATTTTTTCTTTTTTGTGTATAGCAGACCAACAAAATAGCTAATATAGCAGGCGCACCTTGAATATACAAAATTGAAAATTTTGCAGTCAATGCACCAAATATTGCTGCGACTATTATACAAGAGAGAAAAAAAACTTTTAATGAATGCGCTTGTTGTTTCGCGAATAAACTCCAGATCAAACCAGCCGCTAAAAAACCGTTATAAAGTCCTTGGTTAGCGGCAAGTGAAGCTGTTTGTTCAGCAAATTTTGCTGTTAAATTAAAAGTTTTTAAACCGATTGGCATAGTCCATAAAAACATATCTAAAACTAAAAAATAAATATGTTCAATGGCTACTGTAGCAACCAGTATATTCGCTAATTTTTTCATCAAATACTCTCCAAAATTATTTTAGATAGATTTCTGATGAATATTATCAGAGATTGTCGTTTAAAAAACTTAATAACAACTTATTTACGGAGGTTGCCATTATTAACATAATGGATAATTATTTGACTATTTTTATTTACCCATGTACCGTTGGGTCAAAGGGTACATCATTAAGCGGAATCAACATGCAAATACTCATTGATATAGAAGATGCAGCCCCTTTGTTTGCTCAACTAGTTGTACAAATTAAACAAGCTATTACAGCAAAAACCGTTATGGCTGGAGATGCATTGCCATCTATTCGTCAGTTAGCCAATGATTTGGATATCAATAACAAAACCGTCGCTAAAGCGTATAAATTATTAGAAAGGGATCGGGTGATTGAAATCAAAAGTTATCGGGGCACTTTTGTTCATCAAGATGCGGTTAACAATTGCGATGTTGATTTAACCAGTTGGGTTAATCAGACACTCGAAAATACGATTAAAGAACTAAAACGTGCGAATGTAACAGACTCTGAAATTAGAATTGCATTTGCTGAATTGATGAGTAATCAAAAATGAAAGGAGAATTATATGTGGACTAATAACTTTTTGTATTTAGCATTTTTAATGCAAGTGATCTTTATATCATGGTATATGCCAAAAACATTGATAAAACAATCTAAAAATATTTTACAAAGATATCCGCAAAAGCAGTATCCTAAACTCTACCCTGTTTCACGCGACGCTATTGAGATCGGGATTAATCTGTTTAAACAGTTTAACCGAGCAATTCTAATTTTGGGTTTCTACATCATTTCTTATGGAGCCTATACGCAAAGTAAAGAGATGTTAAATGTTGACTCTAGTGCCGTTTTAATTGGTTTTTTTCTCCTCCAATATGTCCCATATTTCATAATGGAATTTTCGGGTTTCAAATTTATAAAACTAATGCAGTTAGCGAGTAAGCAATCGATAAGAAAAGCCGATTTACAACCTCGACGATTTCTAGATTATCTGTCGCCGTTATATTTAACTCTTTTTATTACTAGCAACCTAGTGTTCATTGGAGTAGTTGAGTATTTTGTAAGAAATCCATTTGATGGCTTTGGTGGTTATTATAATTTGTTAACAATGATTTTTATTGATGTGTTTTTGGGTTCCATTATATTGTGGAATATACATAGTAAAACAAAAGATCCACATTTGTCTGTAGAAGATAGAACAACGCAGATTAAAAAACTGATGAAGATCATGGTTCTTACCATAGTAATGGTTACAGCATTTGCCGCAAGTGAACTAATCATGTCTGCAACTGGGACAAGACAGTTTTTTGATAGTTTATTAAGTTTTTATTTTCTGACTCTTGCTTTTATTGGTTTGGATGCTTATCGCATTGAAAATATCAATTTTGAGGTCTATCGAGAGAGTTAATGAAATTTGAACTCAAGAAAAGTATCGAGAATAGAATTGGCAGTTATCTTTTTCTTTTTACCCATGGAGCAGGCGCAGGAATTGAACATGAGTTTATGAAAGAAATGGTTCGTAAGTTAAATTTGTCAGGCTTGCAAACCATCCCTTTCAACTTCCCTTATATGAAAATAATGCAAGAAACCGGTAAAAGAAGACCTCCTGACAGAATGCCAAAATTGATTGAAGCATTTGCAAAGCAGCTTGAACATTGTCAAAAGGAATACCCAAATCAAAAAATTATCATTGGCGGCAAATCGATGGGTGGAAGAGTCGCCTCTTTGCTAGCGGCACAATTAGAAGAGAATAAAACAAATCTCGTCGACGCTTGCATCTGCCTCGGATTCCCATTCCATCCTCCAAAAAAACTGGACAAGTATCGCGGCGAACATCTAGCAAAAATAAAAACACCGACGTTAATTCTACAAGGTGAGAGAGATACATTTGGTAGCTCGTCTGAAATAGATGACTATATTTTATCCGCTGCTGTAAACGTCAGTTTCATTCCTGATGGCGATCATTCATTTAAACCTAGAGTGCGTTCTGGTCATACTCTGGGAAGTAACATTGAACTTAGTGTGAAAGCTATCATTGAGTATGTTGCCTCTCTCAGTAAGTAATTGTCAGAAGTAAGTAATTGTTAAAAGTAAATAGTATTGCTAAACGCACCTCTCGAAAGTAAAATGCCATCACACCTATCGAATTAAGATAAAACCCATGAAAACCAGTCAATACCTAATCGCCTCGCTTAGAGAAGACCCAAGTGATGCAGAACTAGTAAGCCATAAATTAATGTTGCGTTCTGGCATGATTCGAATGCAAGCATCGGGTTTATACACATGGCTGCCGACCGGTTTAAAAGTGTTAAGAAAGGTCGAAAATATCATTCGCGAAGAAATGGATGCTGTTGGTGCAGGCGAAATTTTAATGCCTATGGTACAAGCAGCAGAGCTTTGGCAAGAGTCTGGAAGATGGCAGGAATATGGCGCTGAGCTATTACGTTTAAAAGACCGACATGGCCGGGAATTTTGTTTAGGTCCAACCCATGAAGAAGTAGTTACTTCGCTTATTCGTGATGAAATTCGTAGTTATAAACAGTTACCCGCTGTTTATTATCAAATACAAGGTAAATTTAGGGATGAAAGACGGCCTCGTTTTGGCGTAATGCGAGCCCGTGAATTTTTAATGAAAGATGCTTATTCATTCCATGTCAATGATGAGTGTTTGAATAATACCTACCAAATGATGCATAAAGCTTATTGTAAAATTTTTGACCGTTTAGGATTAGATTACAGGTCTGTCATTGCTGACACCGGCTCTATTGGCGGTGAGCATTCACATGAATTTCATGTGTTGGCTGATTCTGGTGAAGATGCTATAGCTTTTAGTACAGAAAGTGAATACGCGGCAAATGTTGAAAAAGCGACTGCATTGGCTCCAGATTTAAGTCTAAGAGCTACAGCAAAAGAGAGTCTACAAGCTGTCGAAACACCGAATGTGAAATCGATTGATGATGTATGTGGTTTACTTAATTGTAATGCGAGCAAAGTCATTAAAACGCTTATTGTTAAAGGTGTAGAAGAAAATACTTTAATTGCAGTTTGTTTAAGGGGAGATCATGAACTAAACGAGCTAAAACTAGAAAAACATTCGCTAATTGCATCACCTTTAACTATGGCAAGCGAGGAAAATATTAATAATTCAATTGGTGCGGAAGTTGGTTCAATCGGACCAACCAGTTTAAGCTTAACCATTATTGCTGATCCAGAAGCAGCCATGTTGAGTGATTTTGTCTGTGGAGCAAATGAAACAGGTAAACACTTAACAGGTGCAAACTGGGATCGTGACGCAACTTATAATGAAGTTTTTGACTGCCGTAATATTGTAGAAGGCGATACGAGTCCTGATGGAAAAGGAACGTTAATAATAAAACGCGGTATAGAAGTGGGGCATATTTTTCAATTGGGTGATAAATACGCAAAAGCAATGAAAGCCAATGTATTGGGTGACAATGGCAAAGCTCAAACTTTAACCATGGGTTGTTATGGGATTGGCGTTTCTAGAATTGTTGCGGCAGCTATAGAGCAAAACCATGATGACTACGGTGTTGTTTGGCCTAAAAATATCGCACCGTTTCAAGTGGCAATTGTTCCTATGAATATGAAAAAATCTGAACGAGTCAAAGTGCTTGCAGAATCAATTTACCAACAACTAAAAGACGATAATATTGAAGTCATATTTGATGATAGAAAAGAGCGTCCTGGCGTCATGTTCGCGGATATGGAATTAATGGGAATTCCCCATCGTATTGTCATTAGTGAACGTGGGATTGATGCGGGAACAATTGAATACAAGCATCGTCGAGATAATAATAAGGAAGATCTTTCAATAGAGACTATAATTGAAACTCTAAAAAGCAAATTAACCTAACTATTACTTTGAATATCCACTTGAAACTCAAGAGAGCCAATAATATCATTAAAAGGTTTTTACTCAGTGTTGTTTTTGTTTCTATATTTAATGCTGAGTTGGCCTTTACGGAATTAAATAAAACAAATGAGATTGTTAGTAAAAATAGTACTAAGCAAGCACATCCCGACGCAGACTTTAAACAAAAATTAATTCAAACCATCAAGCGAGCGGATGAATCATTTTATGATGAATTTGATGCAAAAGTATGGCTATTTGAACAAGCTAAAAGGCTTGAAAAAGTAGCGCCCCATATTCCGGAAAATGAGCGCTGGGAAATATTAAGGTTAGTGCATAAGGAATCTAAAAAATTCGATTTGGAACCAATGCTGGTTCTTGCACTAATCAATGTAGAAAGTGCCTTTGATCAATACGCTATTTCTAGCGCAGGCGCATTAGGTTTAATGCAAATAATGCCTTTCTGGAAAAAAGAAATCGGCCATCCAGATGACAATTTAAATGATATTCATACCAATATAAAATATGGTTGTGCCATTCTTAGTTTGTACTTAAAAAAAGAAAAGCAAGATACTACCATGGCGTTAGGTCGATATAATGGGAGTCGAGGACAATACTGGTATCCGCAGCGCATTTATAAAGCAATGAGGAAAGTTTGGCGTCGCTAATATCATCAACCGAGCGACGCTCAAACCAACGAACCGTCAAAGTTTGTTACAATGCTATTGAACAGCCTAAATCTGCTTTGGTACTCACTGGTGGTGGCGCTCGAGCAGCCTATCAAGTAGGTGTCCTTAAAGCCGTTTCTAAACTAATATACAAGCCACATTGTGGAAACCCATTTCCAATTATTACAGGAACATCTGCCGGAGCAATCAACGCGACGGTTCTTGCAAGTTATGCTCAAAATCCTATCGTTGGTATAAGAAGTTTAGAAAAAGTATGGCAGACATTTAGTGTCGATAAAGTATTTCGTTCAGATATTTCAGGAATGATGAAGCAAGCTGGTCGTTGGGGGAAATCGATGTTTGTTAACGACTATCATCGACACCATCAATTGAGTTTACTCGATAATAATCCACTTAAAAAAATGCTAAGCAAAGTGATTCATTTTGAAAATATACAATCAGCGATTGACGCGAATTGTTTAGATGCATTAAGTATAACAGCAAGTGGTTATACGAGCGGACAGTCGGTTTCATTTTTTCAAGCAAGACAAGATATTAAAAGCTGGAGGCGACAACGTAGGGTAGGTTGTAAAAGTAACATTAGCATTGGACATTTATTGGCATCATCAGCAATTCCTTTAGTGTTTCCCGCTGTACATCTAAACCGAGAATTCTTTGGTGATGGCTCAGTTAGATTTTTAGCGCCACTTAGTCCTGCTATTCACTTAGGAGCACAGAGAATTTTAATTGTTGGCGTTGATCCACTAAAGGAAGAAACAGAGAGAGAGAAGAAGAAACTACACTATCCATCTATTGCGGATATTTCAGGGCATGTATTGGATAGCGTATTTGTAGATAGTTTAGATAGCGATATAGAACGAATTCGTCGAATAAATAGTACACTCGATTTAATTCCAGAATCTACACGAAAAAAAGAAACTGACTTAAGAAAAATTGAAACCTTTGTTATTTCCCCTAGTAAAGACTTGAGCGAAATTTCTGGCAAACACTTTAACGTTTTACCACCAGTCGTAAAATTTTTCTTTAGACGGTTAGGAATAGACGATGACGAAGGTTCAAGCATCTTGAGCTATCTTCTTTTTGAAAGCGCATACACAAAAGAATTAATTGATTTAGGCTATAATGACGCAATGAATCTAAAACAAGAGATTATCGATTTCTTTAAATAAGTTATTTACTAAGACAAATTTACACACCTAATTTAAATGACTTTTTCCCAAAAGAGCGCTTTTCCTAGTTCTGGATCAAGTTCATAGCCTTTAAAACCAAACTTTAAATAGGCGCTTTTCGCAACTTTGTTACCCTCTAAAACTTCAAGTGTCATTTTACAGCAATCATTCTCTTTCGCATAAACTTCAACATACTGCAGCATTTTTAGACTGATTTTCTGTCCTCTAAACTCCGGTAAAACAACAACGTCATGGATATAGACGAGGGGTTTACACTTGAAAGTTGAAAATCCAAAAAAGCAGTTAATCAGTCCAGCAGGTTTATTGTCAGCATACGCGATTACGCTAAATGCTGTCGACCTTTTTGATAACTCAGTAATTAAGTTTGCTTTTGAATAATCAGATAAGCCCTCTGCTCCACCCATAGGGTCTTTCGCATAAGAATCTAAGAGAAAAACTAGATCTTGGCTTTGTTGAATATCTTTATAGTTAACAATGGCTACTTTCAATGACATATTTAATGTTCTTTTGCATGATTTGTAAGTTAATTCCATTATATCAAATGAAAAACCCAAATGTAAAAACTCTTGACTGATTATTCTTTGAGCAGTAGAATCGACTACATCTGTAACAGCTTTAGAAGAGAGCATTATAATGACTACAAAAAAACAACCGCTCCCCGATCTTAGTAAAACGGAATTACAGATCTTAAACGTTCTTTGGAAAAGTAAAGAAGGCTCTTCAGTAAGAGAAGTACATAATGTGATCCATGAGCAATTTGATTGGGCATATTCCACCACTAAAACAACCATGGACCGAATGGTTAAAAAGGGAATATTGGTGCGTAATGATTTTCATGGGGTCTTTTTATATCAATCCACGGTATCAAAACCTGCTGGACTGGCTAAACTGGCAAGTTTCTTTATGAACGATCTATTAGGTTTAGACCATCGAGCTTTAGTTTCATTGTTCACTTCCAGTAATGCATTAACTAAAAGTGAAATTGATGAGTTAGAGCAGTTATTAGAAGAAGAAAACTCTAAAAACTAGCATTTTTGATGAGTCTATTTGACAAATTTATTAATGATATATTCGGTTTAACGCCGAATTTATTTGAGTTCTTTTTGATCAATAGCATTTATGCAGGGATTCTTGGGTTCTTTGTTATATTGATAAAAATAATCATTCCCAAGCTTACAAAAAATACTGAATATTTTTTATGGTGTTTAGTATTAATCAGGCTAATTTTACCTAATGATTTATCCTTTGAGTTTTCAATTGGCGAGTTGGTTCAAAGCAGTTTTTCCCAAGATCTGGCTTTGTCACTTTCCGCCTCTGAATGGTTAAATAAAATGGCGAATGAAAACCTATCTAATTCATTCATGACAAGATTAAGTTTAGCTTCATTAATAATGCCCATTTGGTTAATTGTTTTAAGTATTTCTCTTACTCGTTTTGTTCAATTAAAACTCAAATTACACAGTTTATTAACAAGAACTCAACCCATAGGTGACTACAAAGTAGTGAAAGCGATCAATCGCTGGCGGCGAGAGTTTAATATTCACCGTCAAGTGATAGTGTTAAAGTCGGATGACTTTATTTCACCTTTTACATTTGGTTTTTTAACGCCCGTGGTTTTTATACCAAAACTGTTATTAGAATCTAATCAAATCGAGAAAAATGAAACTTTAGAAACAGTGATTGCCCACGAGTTAATGCATGTAAAAAGGTTAGATGCGTTATGGTTAAATTTTCAGAATTTAGTACAAATTATTTACTGTATTAACCCTGTGGTTTGGCTAATTGTATGGCGTTTGAATATTTTAAGAGAAGAGTTATGCGATCAACAGGTACTCAATACCCAAAAAATCAGTAAAGAAAGGTATGGTAAAAGCTTATTGCAAGTTTTACGGTTTAGTATTGGGCGTAAATCTCCTGAACTATTTGCCAGCTTCTTTTTAAGTCATAAAAATGTATTTAAACAGCGAATTAAGGCTATTGCAAAAAGTAAAGTGATTCCTGAAAAAAGTTTAAAAATACAGGGTTTAAAAATAAGTTTATTGGCTATTTTTGCATTGATGATGTTGCCACTGGGCTGGCAACATCAACCTATCGTTTTACCGGATTTAACTAAGCAAATATTGGAACAAAAACAATCACCATTCCCTGACGAGGTAAGAAAAACCTATAAAGCGCCCGTTGTAAAACCTAAGATCTAGTAAATCTCATAGATTTAAAAGAGTCGGGGCTCAACTACATAGAGTCTAAGATTGTCCTGAATGTCCAAAACCACCATCACCGCGCTCGCTATCGTCAAAATTGTCTACAATATCAAAGGCTACTTGTACAACAGGAAGAAAAACTAACTGAGCA
>JBLIBL010000047.1:0-25402 GCA_047633355.1 Polaribacter sp. | reverse complement strand
AATTGTTTTACATCGTGAAAATGTAATCCCGTGGTTGGCTCATCCAAAATATAAAGTGTTTGCCCAGTATCGCGTTTACTTAACTCTTTAGACAGTTTGACTCGCTGAGCTTCTCCACCTGATAAAGTTGTGGCGGCTTGCCCTAAACAAATATAAGAAAGACCAACATCAACTAGAGTTTGTAGTTTTTTAGAAATCATTGGGATCGCATCAAAAAACTTTCTAGCATCTTCAACGGTCATGCCTAATATTTCATTTATATTTTTTCCTTTGTAAGTGATTTGTAAAGTTTCTCGGTTGTATCTTTTTCCTTTGCAAATATCACAAGCTACATACATATCAGGTAAAAAATGCATTTCAACTTTGATTAAACCATCACCTTGGCAGGCTTCACAGCGTCCACCTTTTACGTTAAAACTGAATCGACCAGGCTTATATCCACGAGCGCGAGACTCTTGAGTGCCTGCTAGTAACTCACGAACGGGCGTAAATATTCCAGTATAAGTGGCAGGATTAGATCTTGGAGTTCTACCAATCGCGCTTTGGTTAATATCAACCACTTTATCAAAATTATCCATTCCATGATAACTTGTATAAGCGGATGGTGTGAGGCTTGTGGCTCTATTTAGATCGGTGGCGGCAATTGGGTAAAGGGTGTTATTTACTAGACTGGATTTACCGGATCCTGAAACGCCAGTGACACATGTTAATACGCCTACGGGTAGTTTTAGGTCAACCGACTGTAAATTATTTCCTGTAGCGCCTTTTAATTCAAAATACTTTCCATCTTTTGCCGGTATTCTATGTTGTGGTATTTCTATACATTCTCTGCCGGATAAATATTTCCCAGTTAAAGATTTTTTTGATTTTAATATATCTTTTATTGTTCCTTTAGCGACTACTTCTCCGCCATGGATCCCCGCGCCTGGGCCAATATCTAAAACATAGTCAGCTGTACGAATGGCTTCTTCATCATGTTCTACAACTATAACCGTGTTACCCAAATCACGAAGATGCCTTAATGTTTTTAACAGTCGTTCATTATCTCTTTGATGCAACCCGATCGAAGGTTCATCTAACACGTACATGACACCCATAAGACCCGCACCAATTTGGCTAGCTAATCTTATTCTTTGCGCTTCTCCACCAGATAAAGTATCTGCGCTGCGATCTAATGATAAATATTCTAATCCAACGTTAACTAAAAACTCCAAACGGTCGCAAATTTCTTTTAATATTTTTGCAGCAATTTTTCCTCTCTTACCGGTTAATTTTAATTGACTAAAAAAACTAAAGGCTTCATCAATCGGTAAGTTGGTTAAACTAGGTAAATTTTTATTTTTAATTAATACAAAACGTGATTCTTCTTTTAATCGAGTACCATTACAACTAGAGCAAGATTGTTTAGTCATGTATTTTTGCAACTCTTCCCTTACTGCGTTGGATTCAGTTTCGTGGTAGCGCCGTTGCATATTTGGGATAACACCTTCAAAACGATGAACTCGTTTCATCACATCGCCGCGGTCATTACTATAAGAGAACTCCACTTTTGTTTTGCCACTGCCATACAGAATGATTTTTTGAACTTTTTTAGTTAATTTTTTATAAGGTTTTTCAATATCAAAGTCGTAATGTTTAGCCAAAGACTTAAGCATATGAAAATAATACACGCTACGTCTGTCCCAGCCTCTAATCGCACCTCCTGCTAATGAAATATCGTCATTAACGACTACTCTGTTTGGGTCAAAAAATTGATCAACACCTAATCCATCACAAGTACCACAAGCACCTGCAGGGTTGTTAAATGAGAATAATCGAGGTTCAAGTTCTGATAAACTGTGACCGCAACTCGGGCAAGCAAATTTTGCGGAAAATAACATTTCATCTATGTCTGATTTTTCGTTTTCTTTATCTAGCATCGGAGCAATCATTGCAACACCATCAGCTAACTCTAAAGCTGTTTCAAATGATTCGGCAAGACGTTGTTTTAAATCACCTTTAACTTTAAACCGATCAACCACTACTTCGATAGTATGTTTTTTATGCAATTCAAGTTTTGGAGCTTCGCTTAATTCATAAGTTTTACCATTGATGCGAGCACGAATAAAACCTTTTACTTGAAGCTCTTCAAATAACTGAACATGCTCACCTTTTCGATTTCGCACAATCGGAGCAAGTAACAATAGTTTGGAGTCTTTGGGTAGCGCAAGAGTATGGTCAACCATTTGACTCACCGTTTGCGCTTCTAATGCGATATTATGTTCTGGACAGTGCGGTATTCCAACGCGAGCAAACAGTAACCTTAAATAATCATATATTTCGGTGATTGTTCCAACCGTAGAGCGTGGGTTATGAGAGGTTGATTTTTGCTCAATTGAGATGGCTGGTGATAGCCCTTCAATGTGTTCAACATCAGGTTTTTCCATTAATTGCAAAAATTGGCGTGCGTAAGCTGACAATGATTCAACGTAACGTCTTTGACCTTCTGCATATAAGGTATCAAAAGCAAGAGATGATTTACCTGATCCGGAAAGCCCGGTAATCACGGTCAATTTGTCTCTAGGAATCTTTACGTCAATATTTTTTAAATTGTGCGTTTTTGCGCCGCGTACTTCTATGTGATTCATTGCTATTCTTGTATAATGCCGCTTTCGATTTAACCATGATACCGTGTAACCCTACGTATAGGCAAAATGAATAGTCAGCAAATGAATAAAAGTAACAAAATGAATTCTATAGAGACAAAAGCGGCACTTACATTGAGTAGTGTTTTTGCTTTACGCATGCTTGGTTTATTTATGTTATTGCCTGTTTTTAGTTTAGTTGGTAAAGAGTTGGAAGGTTTTACACCAATATTAATTGGCTTTGCGATTGGAGCATATGGTTTAACCCAGGCAATATTACAGATCCCATTTGGATGGATGTCCGATAAATTTGGACGCAAACCGATTATTCTTTTTGGTTTATTGTTATTTCTAGCGGGTAGTCTGGTAGCCGCTTTAAGTGATCATATCTACGGCGTTATTGCTGGTCGCTTGTTGCAGGGATGTGGTGCAATTGCTAGTTCAATAATGGCATTGGCTGCGGATCTTTCGCGCGATGAACAGCGCACTAAAATTATGGCAAGTATTGGTATGAGTATTGGTGCTGCTTTTGCGATAGCGATGATAATCGGACCAGTCATCACTCAATGGGTTGGATTAAGCGGGATATTTTATGGCATTGCTGGATTATCTGTTTTGGCCATGATGATAATTTTGTTGGTAACTCCCAATCCTGAAAAACAGTTTACTCAAAGAGATGCGATAGCCAGCAGAGGACAGTTTTCCAAAATTTTATCTGACCGCCAGTTGATGAGGCTGAATTTTAGTATTTTCACTTTACACTTTTTATTGACTTCATTTTTTGTTGCTTTCCCGTATCGTCTAGAAAACTTAGGTATAGAGCTGTCGGGTCACAGTTGGCTATACCTTGTAACTATGTGTGGGGCAGTGTTCTTGATGTTACCAATGATCATTTATGCTGAAAAGAAGCGACAACATTCAAGGATGATGATGTTTGGGGTTATCCTAATTGCTATAGTTCAGTTTAGTTTTGGCATGTTTCAATTTCCATTAACCATTGTCATTATAGCGATGACTGTTTATTTTACCGGTTTCAATTTAATGGAAGCATTACTGCCTTCAATGATTTCAAGACTTGCACCTTTATCAGGTAAAGGTACAGCGTTAGGTGTTTATTCAACTAGCCAATTTATGGGGGCATTTTTAGGTGGTCCTATCGCGGGACTCACAATGCAGACCATGGGTTATGATGGTATTTATTTAGTCGGCGCTATTGCCGCGTTGATTTGGGCAGTCATTTTATTCGGATTAGAGAATCCTCCCGCGTTAACTGCGTATACGCTAACTATGCCTGATATTGCAGAAGATGCATTTCCTGATTTAGTAGAAGAACTCAAGGCCTTAGAAGGTGTTGCAGAGGCGGTTGCTCTGCCAGAAGCGGGCGCGGTTTATTTGAAAGTGGATAATGAAATTGTCGATAAGGAAAAATTGTCGAACTATAGTCATCGTAAGTCGAATTGCTAGCCATTTAAAAACAAGTGATTTAAAGACAAGCGCTTAAAAAATAATAGCAGGTTTTAAAAGAACCACTTGATCTGGTTTGTCTGTACAAATATAGTAAGCAGTTAGGATTTAGTGAAAGTTTAATAAAGCATAATGGGAGTTCGTTCATGGCGACTAAAGGCGTTAATAAAGTAATTTTGGTAGGTAACTTAGGGCAAGATCCTGAAGTGCGTTATACCCCTAACGGTAGTGCAATTACCACAATTAGCATTGCGACCAGTGAAAGCTGGAAAGATAAGAATACAGGGCAAATGAATGAAAAGACTGAGTGGCATCGAGTCGTATTTTTTAATAAACTGGCGGAAATAGCTGGTGAATACTTGCGTAAAGGCTCTCAAGTCTATGTTGAAGGTAAGTTAAAAACAGATAAATACAAAGATAAAGAGACTGGTCAAGATCGATATTCAACTAGTGTTGTGGTCGATGGTTTTACTGGCGTTATGCAAATGCTTGGTGGTAGAAATGAAGGTGGTAGTGCTCCAATGGGACAAACTCGGGCGCCACAGCAAAATCAGCAGCAACAAAATCAACCTCAGAACCAAGCTCCACAAGGCCAGCCTCAAGGAAACCAACCTCAACAAGGGCAAGCACCACAAAATCAACAACCTGCTAATAATGAGTTTAATGATTCATTTGATGATGATATTCCGTTTTAAAGGTCACCTAAGGCTACTTATGTAAAGTTATCCTCCAAAGCCTCTGTTATTAGGGGCTTTTTTGTATTTACCCTTTATAAACAATGTAAAGAATAACCTTGCGATTTTTTATGTCTTAACAAAATCCTTAATAGAGTTTCATATCTTTCTTATAAATTCTCTCTATCCCTCATTGTTCGGTTTGATGTTGTAATTTTTAGGGCTTATAGTGAAACAGTTCTCTAGTGAAATGAGTCACACCTTTTTATGCCACAGAATAAAAATATAATTCAGAAATGCAACTATTTGATCAAGATGGTAATCGGTTGTCTTTAACAGTCGAAGAAAGAAAAGCATTTTTAGAGGCTGCCAAAAAAGAAGAGCCAGAAAATCGCCTATTCTGTTATCTAGTTCATTATACGGGTTGTCGGCCAACAGAAGCGTTAGAGTTAACTGGGGAGCAGGTTATAATTAAAGAAAAAGAAATTGTTATCCGAACAATTAAAAAAAGAAAACTCGATAGTCACGGAAATTTAAAGAAACCAAAGTATCGTCATATACCCGTACCAGAAGACTTGATCGATCATTTGGATTTTGTTTTTAAGATCAGACAGCGACTAAAGAAAAAAACAGATGTAATAAAACCGTTATGGTCAATGCGTCGAGCTACCTCGTGGCGAATGGTTAAAAGAGTCATGTTACGAGCAGGAGTCAAAGGCAAACAAGCAACCACCAAAGGACTTCGACACGGCTTTGGAATTGCCATGTTTGCAGGTGATAAACCGATGCCATTAAATATTATACGAGATTTAATGGGGCATACAGAAACGAAAACGACGAAAATTTATTTGCAAGCCGTTGGAAAGGAAAAACGCAAGCTGGTTATGCAAGCATGGGAAAGTTAAATTGACAAACATTATAATGAGCATTATAATGATAACTCAATAAGAGAGGTATTATTTATGGCTGTTAAAAACGAAAGAATAACAATATTAGCTAGTACAGAGTTTAAATCTTTTTTGCATGGTGAAGCTTCAAATGCGGGTGTTAGCGTGTCAGAATTAATTCGCGAACGTTGTATGAAGCCAGCAACAACCAGTAAAGATGAAGAGGTTTTAAAGGCACTGGTTGAGCAAGTGAATATATCAACTGCCAAAGCTAAAAATGCTCTTAGTAAAGGGTTGCGTGATGCTAACAAAGTATTAAGCGAGCTTAAAGCAAAAAGGGTTGTATCGTGAGTGTGATTAAAGATGCAGTTAATGCAATGAAAGAAGTTATTCTTTTGACCGACAAAATTGAAAAAACGGGTTCTGTTTTAAGCGAAGTATCAAAGGAGCTTCGAGAGCATGACCGTAGATTAATTAGGCTTGAAACGATGGTTGAAATAGCACAGTTTCAAAGCGGTCAAAATAAAATCGAACCAAAATAGCAAGAAAAAATGCAAACGCTTTAAATAAGCGTTTTTTTTCGCTATTATATGTGCATGTGCTGCACATATGTATAACAAAGAGGGTTTGGACATGGCAACAGCGACAGAACGTATACCTGTATTGGTTACACCGAGAGAAAAGAAATACTTCGTTTCAAAAGCAAGGAAAATAGGGATCTCAGTTGGAGAATTAATGCGCCGGGCGGCAACGACTTATAAACCGGAGGAAGATGAGGAAATGCTTGAGGCCATGATAAATCAAATGAATCAAGCGACTGAGAATACAGAGCGCACAATAGATGATGCTCTTTTGTTTGTCGCTGCATCAAACGAAAGAATAA
Organism: Polaribacter sp.; assembly: GCA_047633355.1. Classification (GTDB taxonomy): domain Bacteria; phylum Pseudomonadota; class Gammaproteobacteria; order Enterobacterales; family Kangiellaceae. The sequence goes on along the minus strand of JBLIBL010000047.1, from coordinate 18,870 downwards.
ATAAAATGGAAGCTGATGCTCGCTAGGAGGTATTGTGGGTATTACTGACAAAATGTTTGATGGCATAACGAAAGTTATTCGCATGGATGGAAAGGTTGAGGGCTTGGCTTCAACAATCAAAGAACAACAGATAAAAATCGAAAACTTGACAGCTAGAGTCATTCGACTTGAAATTGCGCTTGAAATTGCTTTAGCGGCCCAAGGTGTAAAAATGCCAGCTCAAATCAAGCAGATTGAATTAAAATAGCAAAATCAGAGTATAGGTAAACAAGATGAAGCTATATTGGGTCTCCACGCTAGACCATGATGAAGACTGGTTCATATTTGCTGAGACAGATCATAGGGCCGCGCAATACCACGAAGAAAACGAAGGCTATAATTCTGGCGACGCCTCAGCAAAGCTGGTTTGTTATGTACCAAATGACACAGAAGTTTTTGAAGGTTGGCCGGAAACAGGAGATCTACAGAAGCTTGGGGCCATTTTTTTGAGAACCGAGACACCAAGAAAAGTTGATATGGGTGGTTGCATCTATAGCGAGGGTGGCTTGGAAGCGTTACTTGAAATGCAACTCGGGAGCCAACGGCTAAATGAAACGGTATAACGAATTAGATGTCACCATTTAAAAGCTAGGTGTCTTTTATTGGACGTTCACTTTTGAACTAAATGTTGTATTGAATTCGTAATTGTAAGAAATATAGAGTATTCGTTTAGTCAATTGTGGAGCCTTATCCTAAAAAATCACGACTAAGATGGATTATATTCCCAATTAGTCGAAATTGAGTTGTCTCATATTAAACGTCGATACAAAAAATGATTGATAAACTAGGACCTGATAAAATGAGGCTTGAATTATTTATTAAGAACTATAAAAAACTATCATGCCTTTAAATTTTAAATCCCATCTTTTTCAAGACAGCAATTCATGACACCACTAACCCATAAACCAATAGCGGGTGCGCTTTGGATGATTTTAGCTGGCACCTGTTTTGCGGTTATAAATACCACAAACCAATACATGAGTGTCACTTTAGGGTTGCACAATACCGTTGTCGGATTTTTTCAGTATTTTATTTCATTTATAGTGATGTTGCCGTGGATTGTTAAAGCGGGACTTTCTACGGCATTAAAAACCGATTATCTACATTTGCATGTTATTCGAGTGGTTATGTCAGTGATTGGCATTCAACTTTGGCTTTGGGCGCTAGCTTATCCTATCCCTATTTGGCAGGCCATTGCTTTGGTTATGACGTCACCGCTATTTACGATAATCGGTTCGAGCCTATTTTTAAAAGAACATGTTGGTATTCGTCGATGGTCTGCGACTTTGATTGGTATTACTGGATCATTAATTATTTTAGAACCATGGGCCGATGATTTTATACTTGCTTCTTTATTGCCTGTTGCAGCCGCGTTTTTCTGGGCTATTTACTCTTTAATGATTAGAAAAATGTCTAGGACGGAAAGTACTGGTTCGATGGTTGTTTATTTATTGATTTTAATTGCACCAATGAATTTTGTTTTAGCAATTCCCTATTTTGAAGTGCCGAGTAATCAAATATGGCTATTGCTCGGAGTTTCAGGCAGTTTGTTGTCTCTCGCTCAATGGTCATTGGTTAAAGCTTATGCGAGTGCAGATGCTTCATTTATTCAGCCTTTTGATCTGGTTAAATTGCCGTTAAATGTTTTCGCTGGTTGGTTGGTGTTTAGTTATGTGCCGCCTGGGGAACTTTGGTTAGGCGCGAGTTTGTTGGTTGGAGCTACTGTTTTTATATTGTATCAGGAAGGAAAGAATAGGAAAAATAATTAGGTTGACTCATCCTTATTGTTAAGAATAGCATCTACTTTTTTGAAAAAAAACATCTTTAAAGCATGTTTTACATGTATGTTAAATCTAACCATTACCGCCATAAAAAACTAACTGTTTTAACCGAAGTGTGAACGGTTAGTTTCCGCTGACGGTTCTGGCTATATTGTTTACAATTTAAACTGCAACAACTTTATTTGCACAAGGACCTTTCTGACCTTGACCAACTTCAAACTCAACCGCTTGGCCATCATTCAAAGTTGCATAATCGCCACCTGATTGAATTTCTGAATGATGAACAAAAAGATCTTTACTTCCGTCTTCTGGAGTAATAAAACCGAAACCTTTATCTGCGTTGAACCACTTAACTGTACCTTTACTCATGTTGTTTTCTCTAATGTTTTGATGAAAAAAGTTTGTACTCTCGATCCCAATTCATCGGTTGGGTATCGAAATTGTAATATTCTCAGTTATCATAAATATTTAAAAAAATATAGATGACCATCTAATTACGGCTATTGTCTCACAAATACTACCAGCGAAGCTACTTTACGAGAAAACTACCTAAAAAAACTCTCATTATGTAGGTCTTTTAGTCGCTTTAATTACCCAAAATGCCGCTTAATTGACCAATAAGCTAAAAACTAACTATAATCGGGCGTCGTTATTTGATTATGATTAATCTTTGGAAAATCACATATTATTTAAAATTTTAACTTTCTAGCTTATTTTGTGATTTATAAACTACTCCATTGACTCCTCTTCTAGCGATAAATAAATTCCGAAAATATTAATCCTATGTGCTGATTTAAATGCTGGAACATCGTCAAACTCTGACCAATCTATCAAATCATTACTTATTTAAATGATAAACGATTAAAGAATATCAGTTTCTTTTTGCAATAATGTAATATCTTTTATTAATTGCACTGCGTGTATGTCAGGATCAACATTTTCATAATGTTTTACGATATTTCCTTTTGGATTTACTAAAAAAGTTTGTCTGCTTGGGTGTGGCCAAGGGAATAAACTATCAACGTCTAGTTTCTTAGTTAACTTATGATCGATATCAGCAAGAAGTGTAAATTTTATATCATAAATTTCCGCAAAGTCTTTGTGAGAATCTGAATCATCATAACTAATACCAACAATTTCTGTATTCATAGAGTTTAATTTGGTGTGTGCTTTCGCGAATTCTTTTGCTTCAGTCGTACAACCAGGCGTTTTGTCTTTAGGGTAAAAATAGTAAATTACCCATTTATTGTTAAAGTCTTTATTATTTTTTACGGTTTTATTTTGATCCGCCAATTCAAACTGGGGGAATGGAACACCTTGCCAACGATTGCCTTTTGCAAAGGCCGATGCCGTAAAGATAAAAATAAACAGAGTAAATAAGGTTTTATTTAACATAACTTGATTCCATTTCATTGTTTAGAATTGCCATTAATGCCAATTCTACCAAAATGCGAGATAATTTCGATACTTATCCGCTTATATTTGCCAATTATCTAGAATATGTTGGCTTTTTGCTGATTAACTCCTAAAATGAGAACTAGTTAACATAAAAGCTCGTGTTAGTTCTAATTGAAGAAGTTCTGAAGACAGATTGAAGTTGAACAGAGTGTTGGGGTTACCTAAGATGACGATTAAACAAATAAAATTTGGTAAGGCATATTTCACCGTTGTTAACGGTGAACGAGTCTATGTTGGCTCTGACCGCCGGATTGATAGACGACGTGTTTTGGGTCATGAGAGAGTTGAATCTCTATTAAAGAATTTTGGATTAGACCGTCGTTTAAGTACGGATCGCCGACGAAAAGATACTTCTTGGTTTCTGACCTCTAAAAAAGTGGTCAATGGCTAAATCTTTTATAAATCAAATCAGCATCAAAGCTGAATAATCTAAGTCCAATACCACATCTGAATGATATTTTTTTCTGCCGTTGACAACTTGATAAATAGAATCAATCTTATCGGGTGTATTATTTTTAATACCCAACATTTGAATTCTCACCAACCCTAAATCATTTCTCCCTTTTATAGCGGTTTTTTCAAGAATTTCACTTTGACAGTAAATAGTATCGCCAGAATAAGATGGGTTGCAGTGTGAGCCTCCATTAATCGCAGATAACCACATTGCGTTGCTTAATCCGTTATAACTTAATGCTCGACAGATTGAAATAATATGACCGCCATAGACTAAACGTTTTGCATTTGGACTACTTGCCATCAAATGTTGATCAAAATGAACTCTCGCATTATTTTGATAAAGGCGGGTGGCAAGAGAATGGTCGCTGTCGTTAATTGTCATGCCATCTCGATGAAAAAAAGTTTCGCCTTCTTTAATAGCAGAAAACTTTATTTGGAAGTCGCTGTGACTATTTTGCCACGAACTAAAATTAATATGCTCAGGTAAATTTTGAGATTCTATTTCAACTTGCTCGGGTAGTGTTGGAACAAATGTTTCCTTTGCTTTTAGACTGACATCATTCTTTTTCACCATTACCCAACGCTTCCAGTCCAAAACCAAAAGATTATTTTGATTGTAGGCAGAAGAATGGACATAAACCACGCCCGTTTTTCCGTTTGAGTTCTCTTTTAAACCAATCACTTCGCTAGAGACTGATAAAGTGTCTCCAGCAAAACTTGTTTGATGAAACTGAACATCGGCATAACCAAGATTAGCGACAGCGTTGAGTGAAACATCATTTACTGTTTTGCCAAAAGCGATGTGAAAAATTAAAAAATTGTCTAATGGTCTATTTTTAAATCCACAGGCGTGAGCGATAGTTTCCGCACAATAAAGTGCATAACGACTTCCTGTTAATGCTAAATATAAAGTCGCATCACTTTCTGTTATTGTTCTCGGCACGCCATGTTCTAAAACTTGGCCTATCGAAAAATCTTCGAAAAAATTTCCGCAAGCTGGTTTAATCAAAGAGATAGGCTTAATAATAGCCATTACTTCTCAGGACCAATCAATTCATTTTGACCCAGTTCTTTAACTTGATTGTAAAGAGCTATCACGCGTCTTGCCCATAACTCCAATGATGGTTCAATCAGCTTATCATCAATAACAGCAACACTTTTACCCATTTCATGCGCGTTTGCAATCGCTTCAATAATAGCCTTTGCTTTTTTAATGTCTTCGCCTTTAGGTGTAAATGCATCATTATTGTAAGCAAGTTGAATAGGGTGAATAACCGCTTTACCGTCAAAACCTAAATCCCTTGCTTGTCTACAAGAAAACTCACAAGCTTCAATATTTTTCAGATCAAAATGTGGACCATCGATAATACATTTATCATGCGCTCTAGCACCTAAAACGCACATGGATAAGCTGGTTAATAAACCTAACCTATCTAAAGTAATATTAATTCTAAGCGCGTTTGCTAAATCAGTTGTGCCTAAAATAATAGCGATTAAACGATCACTTGAACCTGATATTTCCTCACTTCGTAAAACACCTTTGGGGCTTTCAATATTGGCCATTACCATCAGTCTGTCGCCACCGGATTCATCCAGAGTAGCAATAGCCGCTTTTAGTTGACCACCACTTTCGACTTGAGGAAAAAGTATTGCGTCGATATCCAGTTTTGCGGCTGCGCGTAAGTCATCCATTCCCCATTCCGAGTCTAGCGAATTTACGCGAATGATTTTTTCAGAGTAACCAAAGTCTGGATTTTCAAATGACTTGACTAATAATGACCTCGCTTCATCCTTTTTTGATGGCGGAACGGATTCCTGTAAATCAAAAATAATACTGTCGGCAGAGAGTGTTCTAGATTTTTCGATGTGACGTGCTTCATGTGCAGAAACGTAAAGTACGCTGCGTCGTGGACGATATTTATAACCCATTATTGACCTCTCTTAGATTGCAATTCTGCAATCATTTGTTTTCTTAATACTTTACCATTTTTGGTTCTTGGAAAATCTTTATAGATGTGAACAATTTTTGGTGCTTTATATTTTGCTAAATTATCTTTTCCAAAATCTAAAAATGTTTGCTCGGTTGCTTTACTATTCTCTGTGAGTATTACACAAACACTGACTAGAACTTTGTCTTTTCCGATTTCTTCACCGAGAGCAACACAATCAGCGACGTCAGGATGAGTTTTAATCACTCTTTCAATTTCATGGGGTGAAACTCGATAACCAAAAGTATTAATAATGTCATCTTTACGACCTAAAAACCAAATATATCCGTCTTCATCAACTCTAGCATAGTCACCGGTATAAAAATGCCCATCATGTTTCGCTTTATTGGTTTCTTCTTCTAGTTGCCAATAATTCAAGAATAACCCAGGGTCATTTTCTGGAATAGCGATCATGCCTTCTTCATTAATTTTTGCAACACTGCCATCGCCAGATAACAGCTGAACATTATGCCCCGGTTGAGGAAAACCTGCTGCGCCTGGTCGTATGGGTTTATCTTTTCTTTGGGAAATATAATAAGAAAATTCACTCATTCCAATTGCTTCATAAACATCCATTTCAAAACGGTTGCGCCATGCTTCTAGCATTTCATCAGATAAATGCTCACCTGCACTCATGCAGTGCCGTAATGATGGAACATCGCTTGCAGAGTATTCTGTTTTTTGAATGATTTGTCTGTAAATAGTCGGTACACCAATAAAGATAGTGCAGCCATGTTTAGCAATTAACTTTGGCCAAGTGCTGGCATCATTTCGTCCTTCATGGACAATGACGGTGTGTCCATGAAATAGTGGATCCATCAGCGCAGAGCCAAGAACATAGGTCCAATTAAATTTACCCGAATGCATAATTCGGTCACCTTCTTTAAAGTCAAACCAATACTGACTTGCAGGTAATCGACCAATTAAAGAGCGGTGAGCATGCAATACGCCTTTAGGAAAGCCCGTTGTGCCCGATGTGTAAACTAAATAGGCTGGGTCATTTGCTTTGCTATTAACAAGTTCATAATCAGGCTTTAAACTCTCCAATGATTTAGCTAGATCTAAAATTTTAACTGATGAGCTATTAGTTGTGTCTGGCATATCGCCATCGCCAGCTAATAAAATATGAGTTAATTGAGTCTCTTCATTTAATATGCTTTTTAATTCATCCCACATGGATTTCGCGGTGATTAATACTTTAGCCCCTGAGTCTTTTGCTAAATAAGCAACCTCTGAGGAAGCAAGAAGAGTAGAAGTCGGAACTGCAACGGCACCATGTTTTAAACACCCAAAAAAACTCTCAGGATAATCTGTTGAGTTAGGTAAACGAATTAAAACTCTATTACCCATGTTGACTTCGAGCTCTTTTAAAAGAGCAACTAACTTGGCACTCTGATCATTAAGTTGTTGGTAACTTAACTCTTTTGTTCCCGTTGTATCATCTTCAATAATTAATGCAGGCTTTTTATTTCTAGCATGTTTGACGACGCATTCATTAGCTATGTTGAAATGTTCAGGAACGTTCCATTGGTTTGTGTCGGCATCAAAATAATTTGTTAATTGAGTCATTTTTTTTCGCTCTTTACTCTATGTTTTATTTGCCGAAGTACTTGCTTGACGGGGTCGGAGTCGGTTTCAATCAGTCGCTAGAATCATAATTATTATCGCGTTACTAAAGGTAGTCAGATACCTCAAATTAAGAGCGACTCCGACCCCTTTATATACTTTATTTTAAATTCGACCATACGGCCAGTTTTCTCTAATGACGTGAATGGGTAATAACTTAAGTACTTGCATCGCAAACTCTTTATCATCATCATTTAAAGATTTTAAAGCGTAAGCCCTTAGTAGTGTTTGTAAAGATTTACCAAACATGGGCGGATCGAGCATTTCACCTTCAAATTTTATAGCACCACCAAGTAAAGCATCAGCTTCGATAGCCGCTTTTAACATCGCAATATTGCGCTGTATAATCATTGGTGAGGGTGTAAATGCGACTTTACATAAATGAATATGATATGGGTGAATGACTTGTTTACCCGTTAAACCCATTTGTGCCTCAACCGTCGCATGACGGTGAACAACATGTGATTCATGATCACCATGTAAATCTAACCAACGCCTTACATCATGAGGTTCGATATTTTGTTTAGGCATCGGCGTTTCATTAATCAATACTTCCACACCGCCTATCACCCCTTTTCCCGCGATTCGGGCGTCTAAAAGTAAGTTTCTTAAATAGGTTTTTAATTCATCAATCCAACCTTCTGGGGTTAAATGAATTGCCATGGCTTTTGAAAAATCATGGATACCAAAAACAACATGTTTGACGGTAGAAAACTGCATCAATTCGGAGGCTAATTTAAGTGAACGGGGATGTTCAATAATCGGTTGAATTTCAATTTTAGGGTTGATTCCAACCAGCCATGCGGAAAGATCTCTAATTTCAGCGGCACCATACATTTCCCCAGCTTTGGCTAAAACAATAACGTCGATGTGTTGAGCAATGTCCTTAATTAATTTAAGATCCAGTTCATACTCCTCAGTGCGAAAGGGATTGATTCTTAAAGCAATCTGAAAGTCTCGTTCCGGGAATGTAGGTAATTCGTTACGTAATAACTCTCGGCTCATGGCCTTTTGACGACAACCATCTTCTAAATCAAATAAAAGCGTGTGAGCTTGACACTTATGAGCATGTTTTCTGATCCGCTTAACCGCTTGATCCATATTCTCATATTCACTATTCTTTGGTGAGTATTTAACGGGCGGGTAATAAAGCTGAATGCCTGGCCAAGTACCACCAAGTACGTCTTCTTCATCGACGTGTTCTAAGAATTCATTGTAGCTATTCATCAAAATTACCTATTAGGTTGAAAATATGTATTTAACTGGTCAGATGAGATATTTATGATAACCAATTACTTCAATAATTCAAACAATTGTTTAAACTTTTCTGGTATGTGTCAAGCGACTATTTACATTTTAGATGCAATTTGCCAAATTGGCTCTAACTTTATGGCTATATTAGGTATTATAGAAAGATATAGCTTGTTAGTTACCAATTTAAGAGATAGTTGCTATATTAGTTATCAATTGAATTTCAACCATTTGGAGAAAATTATGTCCGTTCATCCTAACGAAGCTTTATTTGAGGCTGAAAAACCTTTTCCAGTTATTACAAGTTGCGAACATTTTGCTGGTAGTGAAAAACTAATGCTCAAAGCTTTAGAAATGCAGACTAAGCTAGGTCCTGTTTTTGATATCACCTGTGACTGCGAAGATGGGGCCGCCGCTGGGCAAGAAGTAGAGCACGCGGAAATGGTCGCAAGGGTGATAGCTAGTGATGCGAATATTAATTATATGATGGGAGTGAGAATTCATGATTACAGTAATGTACATTGGCGTTCTGATGTGGATATTTTAGTACCTAAAATTGGCAATAAAGTCGCTTATATCACTTTACCCAAGGCAACTGAAGCCTCTCAAATTGTAGAAATGGTAGCTTATATTAAAAAAGTTGCTGAAAAAAATGGTGTCACACGAGAAATTCCAATTCACGTTCTTATAGAAACACATGGCGCGCTAAGAGACATTTGGCAGATAGCCGCGGTTGATTGGTTACAAGTCTTAGATTTTGGAATGATGGATTTTGTAAGCGGTCACTATGGAGCAATACCTGCATCTTGCATGAGAAGTCCAGGGCAATTCGACCATCCATTACTCGCTAGAGCTAAAGCTGAACTAGTTGCAGCTGCATTAGCCAACGGTGTTGTACCTTGCCATAACGTTACTTTAGATTTAAAAAATGTTGAGCAAACTAAGAGCGACGCTGGAAGAGCAAGAAACGAGTTTGGTTTTATGAGAATGTGGAGCATTTATCCAACTCAAGTTGAAGCGATAGTTGAAGCCATGAAACCTGATTACTCAGAAGTGGAAGATGCGCAGGGGATTTTATTAGCAGCGCAAAAGTCAGATTGGGGACCAATTCAATACGCTGGGGAACTTCATGACCGCGCAACTTATCGTTATTTTTGGCAATTATTACAAAGAGCACAAGTGAGTGGTTTAGAGTTGTCTGACGAGTGTAAAGCGGCATTTTTCTAAAATGGCGAATAATATAGTTCTTGAGGGTGACTGCCGAGGGCTGGAAAGAATGTATCTAGCTGCTCCGATCGATCAGATTTATCAAACATTTCTATTTCGGAAGGTTATTCTGAAATAGAAATGGATGTTAAAAAAGAATTTTTTCATGGTGCAAAGGCTGTTCATGGTTCAGTTTATTTTAAGCTATTAGATGACTCTACTTTTTTTGTAGCAAACTCTTTAGAAACTGAATTTTTTGTTTTAACGACGTCATTCACCACTTATTTAACTCGACCGATCTCTAACGGAAAAATGAAAGCCATTGGTAAAGTAGCCAATAAAAATCGCAGTCAATTTATAGCTGAACCCATTGTGTATGATGATAAATGAAAAGAAATTAGACGAGGTAGCGGTATATTTGTTCAGAGTAAAGTAAAACTAGCTATAGTTGTTGGATATCACTAAAATTAAATAAACACTATTTAATTTTAGTGATAGAAAGACTTTTTCGGGATACAATCGAATCTTTCAAAACTTCTTCTAGGTCTAAAAAGTGTTAAAGGTTTCCCAATTCAATAAAATCGCTCCGTGCTTGTTAACAATGTTCTTATTTGTTGCTTCGAATATCCAAGCAAAAGAAAATACACATAATCATCATCAACAACATAATATGTCTATGGTTTCGTCACCGTTAACTGAAGCGGGTAATGACGTTTTTGAACTATTCAAGAAGTTATATCAAAACTCAACGCTGATCCAACTACTGACTGGAGCAATGTTAATATTGAAGCGCTTCGATCGCATTTAGTTGATATGTATGAAATGATGATTAATGTTAATGTCATATCACAAGAACCTATTAAAAAAGGCTTAAGTGTCAAATTAGAACCTATTGGAAGTAGAGCTTTTCAAGCGTTAAAAAGAGTCTTAAGCGCTCATCCTATGATGTTAGAACAAGAGTCAGGATGGAAAATGGATGTTGTAAGGGCAAATGGACTTTATTATATAACTGCCACCACAACAAACCCGAGTGAAGTCGATAAAATAAGAGGTTTAGGGTATGTAGGTTTAATGGCTTATGGGAATCATCATCAACCGCACCACTGGGCGATGGCTAAGGGCAGCAATCCACCTAGTCATCATTAGAAATCAGTTACATTCAAGTGAGAATCAAAATGTTAAAAACAAAATCAAAAATACTACTACTCATGCTTCTAGGTTTCGCATCTTCAAATTTACTTTCAGAAAGTTACCTTTTACATGTTGGAGCAATGATTGATGTAGAAAAATCAATCGTTAAAAAGAAACAATCTATTCGAGTAGTCGATGGGAAGATAGTTGTGATTAAATCAGGCTTTATTGAAAGTAAAAAAGGTGAAACACTGATCGATTTAAAAGACAAAACCATAATGCCAGGACTGATGGATATGCATGTTCATTTATCTGGAGAATTTAACAAAACTTCATACACTGAAAAATTCTTTTTAAACTCAGCTGATGTTGCTTTTCGTAGTACGGTGTTTGCGGAGAAAACCTTAATGGCAGGATTTACTACAGTTAGAGACTTAGGTGATCTTACCAAAGGTATTGGGGTCTCACTAAAAAATGCTATAAAGAATGGTTACGTTAAAGGCCCAAGGATATATGCTGCAGGAAAAAGTATCGCGACTACCGGAGGCCATGCAGATCCTACTAATGGTGTAAAGCTCAGCATGATGAATGATCCAGGCCCAAAAGAAGGTGTGATTAATGGTGTAGAAGATGCTTATAAAGCCGTGCGTCAACGTTACAAAGAAGGCTCCGATGTTATTAAATTAACGGTTACTGGAGGTGTATTGAGTTTAGCAAAAAGCGGATCTAATCCTCAATTTACTCAGGCAGAAATCGAAGCGATTGTAAAAGCATCAAAAGATTATGATTTTGTCGTAGCTGTACATGCTCACGGTGCAGAAGGAATGAAGCGTGCAGTACTTGCTGGTGTTGATTCAGTTGAGCACGGAACTTATATGACAACTGAAGTCATGAAATTAATGAAGAAGAAAGGGACTTATTATGTACCAACAATTACCGCCGGAAAATGGGTTGGAGACAAAGCCGCGATTGATGGTTATTACCCCGCAATCGTTCAACCGAAAGCAGCAGCAATAGGCCCTAAAATTCAAAGCACTTTTGGTAAGGCTTATAAAAAAGGCGTTAAAATTGCGTTTGGAACGGATGCGGGTGTTTTTCCTCATGGTCTAAATGGCCGTGAGTTTAAATACATGCATGAAGCCGGAATGCCTGCGATTGAAACCATTCAATCAGCTACAATCAATGCCGCTAAACTTCTTAGAATAGATAACATATTAGGCAGTATTAAAGTGGGAAAAATTGCTGATTTTGTCGCTGTAAATGGTGATCCATTAAAAGATATCAGCTTGATGGAAAATATTTCATTTGTTATGAAAGACGGCGTGATTTATAAACAATAATGATTTACTGGCAAATTTTGTGTTTGTGAAACTATTCAGCTTAAAAATGAAACTCTGAATTTTTGAAGAAAAAATTTGCCGGTTAATATATGTAATGACGATTTAAACACTATTACGAGTAAAAACAAAATAATTACCATTACTTAATTTTTTACTAAACTGATAACCCGCGACATTAAAATCCTTCAAAGCTTCCTGTTGATCAATTTTATTTTGAATAATATATCGACTCATTAAACCTCTCGCTTTTTTTGCGTAAAAGCTAATGATTTTATATTGATCATTTTTGAAGTCTTTAAATATGGGAGTAATAATTTCGTAATTCAACTGTTTGGCTTTAACCGCTTTAAAGTATTCATTGGATGCCAAATTAATCAAAATCGGAGAGTCACTTTTCTCAAGCTCTTTTGATATTGATTGATTGAGTTTATCTCCCCAAAATTCGTATAAGTTTTTACCGAGAGAGCTGTTAAATTTGGTTCCCATTTCTAATCTGTACGCTTGCATTAAATCCAGTGGTCTTAACACGCCGTATAAACCAGACAAAATTCGCAAATGTTGTTGTGCAAAGGTTAAATCATCTTCCTCAAGTGTTTCTGCGTCTAAACCTTGGTAAACATCGCCTTGAAATGCGTAAATACAAGCTTTTGCGTTTGATTTGGTAAAAGGTGTATTAAATGCTTGAAAACGGTCGTAGTTTAAAAGCGCTAGTTTCTCACTTAGTTTCATTAAACTTGCAATATCTTGAGGCGCTAGTTGTTTAATTTGAGCAATAATTTGCTGAGAATAGGATAAAAAACGTGGTTGACTCACTTTTTCTTTTGGTGCCGGCGATTCAAAATTTAGGCTTTTAGCTGGAGAAATAACAGTTAACATAAGATAAATCAGTAATAAAGTTTGAGATTATACAAATTTTAACAGAATTTCGTGCGCTTAGAGAGTTTTGCTGTGTATTTTATGTTATTTTAATCATCAGTGAAAACAATTGCTTAGTACTTGAATAATACGGTATTAAATAAATTTTAATTAATCAGTTATCGTCAACTTCAAGTAAAGGATTGACCTAAATGAATGCTGCACCAAATCTAATAACAAAAACACAGTTTTCTTCCCCATTATTTTTAACCCTTATTTTTAGTCTTGTAGCGTCTTCTCTAAGCGTATCTTCAGAAGAGCTTGAAGCACCTGACAAATTGGCTAAATCAGATATCCAGTTTGAACAGGTTGAAGGGAAAGCTACAGACAATAAAGCAAATGAGCAATTGACCGCAAAAGAAATTCAAATTGTGAATGCTATTGACTCCAACTATAAACAAGCAATTAGCTTGTTAGAAACGGTAGTGAATATTAATAGTGGAACAATGAATTTTAATGGCGTTAAAAAAGTTGGTTCAATATTTAGAAAAGAATTGGACAAATTGGGATTCAAAACTAAATGGATAGATGGTAAAGAGTTTTCAAGAGCTGGACATCTGATCGCAGAATACGGTATTCAAAAAGTCAAAGTTTCAAAAAACAAAGAAAAAAAAGTGGAGAGTGTAAATGCTGCTGAGTCAAAAATAACTTCTGAGGAATCTGTAGCTAATCAGGATGATGAGGTAAAACAAGAAAATAATGTACAAGAAAACGATGTAAAAGAAAAAGTGAAATTTCTATTAATTGGTCATCTAGACACAGTGTTCACAAAAAAGAGCCAATTTCAAAAGTTTAAAATTGAAGATGACGGTTTAGTCGCAGGTCCAGGTATTACGGATATGAAAGGCGGTGATATCGTCATGCTTGAGGCTATACGTGCTTTAAAGGCGGCTGATGTATTAGATTTAATGCAAATAATTGTAGTTATGACTGGCGATGAAGAAAAGCGTGGCTCGCCTTATGAAGTAGCGACTAAAGAGCTAGTTGAGGCGGGTAAATGGGCTGACATAGCACTTGGTTTTGAAGATGGTGATGGTGATCCAAAAACCGCGGTTATTTCAAGGCGTGGTGCTACCGGATGGCAGTTAAACGTGACTGGGCGTGCAGCACACTCGTCACAAATATTTAGGGAAGGTTACGGATTTGGTGCCATTTTTGAAGCCGCTCGTATTCTTGATCAATTTAGAATGAAATTAGCGGCTAAACCTAATCTTACATTTAACCCAGGTTTGATTCTTGGGGGAACAGATGTTAATTCTGAAGTGGCAACATCTAAAGGTGACGCTGCAGGTAAAGCCAATGTTATCGCTCAAACAACCATTGTTAAAGGTGATATCCGTGCATTATTTCCACATCAGTTGGTTGCTAGTGAAAAAGCTATGAGGGCGATAGTCGCCAATAATTTATCCGAAACAAGCGCGAAACTGACCTTTTTTACTGGGTATCCGCCAATGGCTCCCAGTGTTGGTAATAAATCACTGTTAGAGCTCTACAGCCAAGTCAGTCAAGACTTAGGGTTCGGCGAAGTTGAGGCGGTTGATCCTAAAAAAGCCGGCGCCGCAGATATATCTTTTGTCGCCAATGATGTTGAAATGGCGATAGATGGCTTAGGTTTGATGGGAACTGGCGGTCACACTGAGCGCGAGAAAGCTGATATTTCCACTTTAAGTTCGCAAAGTAAAAGAGCCGCATTGTTGATGCTTAGACTGAGCCAACGTTAAATACGATTGCTCTTATCCTCTGCAAACACTTAAAACAGTCCGAAACATCTCCTTACATTTATTTTGCTGAATATTTACGGTTCGATTAGGCATTAAACTAACGTAATAGCGTATCATTCTTGTCTAATATTTTTGCATAGATTCCAATAATAATGAATAAGCTGAACTCTCTTAAACCACACCAAACCTTTCAAAAATTCTCTTTTTTCTTTTTGGCCTTAATTTTTGGGATATTGACCATTAGCTGTAGCGAAGATAGTCAGAAAGGCTCAAAAGGTGGAGCCGGGAAATTCGGAGGCAAAGGAAAAAAACCTGTATCAATTATTCCTGTTGAAGTGGTAAAGCCAAACATTGGATTGGCCGCATCTTATTATGTCACTACCGCGACACTTGAGCCAAGTAGTGACGCAAAAATTAATTCACGAACCGTTGGTGTAGTTAAGCAAATTCTTCATGAAGAGGGTGATGACGTTGTAGCGGGTGATGTTCTTCTAATTCTTGAAGATGATGACCAACAGTTAAGATTAAAACAAGCAAAACAAAAATTACTAAGTACCAAAAGGGAGTTTAACCGATTAAATAAAATGAAAAGTAGCGGTGCTGTTTCTTCAACTGATTGGGACGCAGCTGAAATAGCTTACCAGTTGTCCATTACAGAAAAAGAATTAGCAGAACTGACGCTTTCATATACTAAAGTGACCGCGCCATTTAACGGAAGAGTGGTTAAGCGAGAAGTCGATTTAGGGGCTTATGTAGGTCAATCTGAATTGTTGTATAGAATGATGGCAATCAATCCATTATTAGTCCGCGTTCATATTCCTGCTAATCGTTTGGGAATGGTCACTAAAGGTCAGTCGGTTCAACTTAATATTGACGGACTTTCTAAAGAAATGAATGCCTTTGTTGACTTGGTGAGTCCAATTGTCGACCCCACTACTGGAACAATCAAAATAACACTTCGTTTAGAGCAATATCCAAAAAGTATTCGTCCAGGCGATTTTACTGAGGTTCATATGGTGACCGAACAACATCAAAATGCTATTTTAGTCCCCAGTATTTCAATAATTGAAGAGCGTGGAAATAATTTTCTTTACACGGTGGTTGATGGAAAAGCGCAAAGACAGTCAGTGACTGTTGGTTTTATTATGAGCGAGCAAACGGAAATTATAGAAGGTATCACCGCAGCAGATGATGTCGTTTTTAAAGGGCAAAGGAATTTGAATAATGACGTTGCTGTTGAAATACTATCTTCTGACTCTCAAAACGTAATGGCCAATAAAAGTGCCAATAAAGTCGAAGGCAAAAAGAAAGGAAGAAAAAATAAAACCAGAGAAGATAAATGATACGCCAGCTAGTCGAGTTTTCGGTCACACGCAAAGTGACCATATTAATGATTTCAATTGGCTTAATTGCTTTTGGCATGGTTGGTGTTTCTCGCTTGCCAATCAACCTATTACCGTCGCTTAGTTACCCTTCATTAACGGTTCAAACAGAATTTATTAATGCGGCTCCTGCTGAGGTTGAACAACTAATTACTCGGCCTGTTGAAGAAGTTGTTGGCGTGTTGAAAGGATTAAAACAGATCCACTCTGTATCCCGCTCCGGTATTTCTGAAGTAACATTAGAGTTTGGTTGGGAATCGAACATGGCTAATTTAGCAATGGATATTCGAGAGAAGCTTGACCGCTTGGAGCTGCCATTAGATGCCGATACACCTATTGTATTGCGTTACGATCCCGCACTTGATCCTATTATGAAGCTAAGTATTTCAGCTGGGTCAATTTCTACAGGTCAAGATTCTACAAGCCAAAATACCATTCCTTTAACTCGGCTTCGTTTATTGGGCGATAAAATAGTAAAAGAAACTTTGGAGCGAATCGAAGGCGTTGCTTCCGCCAAAATTCAGGGTGGCGAAGAAGAAGAGATCCACGTGAATATTAATCAAGGTAAAGTCGCGGCAATGAGAATTGCTCCTGAGCAACTAGGTCAATTAATACAAAACTCTAATATAAATCGCCCAGGCGGCTCGTTAAAGAATGAACAAACTCAATTATTGGTTCGAACGTTAAATGAATACTCTAATTTGCAGGAAATGCGTGACCTTCGGATCACCTCGCCGGATCAAGCGCTGGTTCGTTTAGGTGATGTAGCTGAGGTTGTTTGGACAAGTAAGGATAAAGATGAGATTGCTCGCTTTAATGGAAATGAAGGGATTTTAGTTTCGCTTTATAAAGAAGGTGATGCTAATACCGTAGAAGTCGCGAAAGCGGTTAAAGCTCGTATTGCTTTTCTTCAAGGTAAGCTTCCTAAAGGCGTTACAGTTGGAGTTCAATTTGACCAGTCGCGCTTTATAGAACAATCGATTGATGAAGTTAAGTCATCTTTACTTTTTGGTGGGTTGTTAGCCATTTGTGTCCTTTGGTTATTTCTAAGAGATTTTAGACTGACGGCGATAATTGCTACAGCGATCCCTCTTTCTGTTATAGCCTCGTTTATTTTCATGTATCGTTTTGATGTTTCTCTGAATATTATGTCGCTTGGAGGATTAACGCTAGGCGTTGGTATGTTGGTTGATTCTGCGATTGTTGTATTGGAATCTATACACCGCCAAAGAGAGAAGGGCATGAGTATTATCGAAGCCGCCATCGAAGGGACCTCCTTAGTCGGCGGCGCTGTTACTGCATCGGTTCTAACCACAATAGCTGTTTTTATTCCAATTGTGTTTGTTGAAGGCATTGCCGGCCAGTTATTTCGTGACCAAGCGTTAACCGTGACTTTTAGTCTGGTCATGTCTTTGGCTGTTTCGTTTACATTAATTCCGATGCTAGCTTCGTTAAGAAAAAAGAGAAAAGAGAAGGGTATTCAAGGGAGTTTAATTAATGAAATTGAATCGACCTCTACTAAATTAAATAAGAAAGAAAAAAATAAAGAAACCTTTTTTGACCGATTGAATAATCGTTACGAAAAAATGCTAAGAATTGTTTTAAAATTTAAGTGGATTAGTCTATTTTCAGCTTTTGCGATTTTCTTCTTATCATTGTTGTTAGTGGCTCGAATTCCAACGGAATTAATTCCCCAGCTGAGCGAGGGCGAGTTCTATTTTGATGTGAGTTTACCAGAAGGAACCGCATTACCGACGACAAAGAAATTACTCGAAAAAATGGAAGTGACTGCACTTGAAAATCGATTGGTTGATTCCGTCTATGTTTCTGTCGGAAGTCGTAATGTAAGTGGCGGATTGTCCTTAAAAACAAAAGATGAAAACTTAGCACAAATCAGTATTGTGATTAAAGACCGTTCAGACAGCGAACTTGAAAAACAAGTGATAGAAGAGTTAAGAGATAGTTACAGTAAAATTCCGGCAGCTGATATTCGCTTTGGAAGACCGTCTTTTTTTAGTTTAAAAACACCAATGGAATTATTGTTTTTTGGTGAGGATTTAGACGCAATGCGAGATTATACTTTATCTTTATTACCCAAAATAAATCAAATAGAAGGTTTAATTGATGTGCGGGCTTCACTGGAAACCGGCAACCCAGAATTAGTTGTAAAATTTGACCGGGAGCAGTTAGCTCGTTTAGGGTTTAATATAGAATCAGTTTCCGAAACACTTAATAGAAGAGTGAACGGTGTCGTGGTTTCTCGTTTTCAGCAACCGGATAGGCAAATTGATATTCGTCTTAGAAATAGAGAAAGGGACCGAGATAGTGTTAACGATATGGAAAATATTGTTATTGGTGAAGTTGCTGGTAGACCCGTTACTTTAAAAGCTGTTGCATCAATCGAGTCATTGCAAGGTCCTTCAGCGATTGACCGGATTCAACAATCACGAGTGGCTTTAATTGCTGGCAATTTAAAAGGTAGAAGCCTTTCTCAAGTGACTGCTGATATTAATCAATTATTAATTAAATATCCGCCGCCAGCTAATTTGAGCTTTGAGTTTGGCGGTCAAAATAAA
>JBLIBL010000046.1:0-25527 GCA_047633355.1 Polaribacter sp. | reverse complement strand
GATCAAACAATGTAAATTTTATGCTAACAAAAGGATATTGTAATACGAATACTAATATCTATGCTTATATATTACAGTAAGTAGTGGCTATTATTACTAAGGTTGTTGCGATGCACTTACTATCGTATTTTTCTAATTAAAAAAATAACAAACTGTTATCAGGCAACAATATAAGCTTAGCCTCTAAACTCCTACGCCAAGACAAATTTACAACGGAAAAAGAAGCCAGAGAAACAGTAAACGAAATTAGACGATGGAGTAAAAAAGAGAAACAATTTCTTATTAATAATAACTGGCCTGAAATTTCAAAGTTAGCCAAAAAATTTAACAATTTATCAAACCAACCTAAAATACGATACCGAGATTCATGACTATTTTTAGGGGTAGTAGATAAACAATAATTTATAATCAATGACCAAGGAAAGTATTTATATTTAACATGGTTTTATAGTTGAAATTTAGTACTAATTGAGACTTGAATTATAAATAAATTAATGCTAAATTTCACTCGATTTTTTTACTTGTAACAACTAGGTTTATACAATTTAATGAATAAATATTTAATAAAATGGATTTTTATTGGTACTGCTATATTTTGTTCTTTGCAGGCTATTTCTTCTGAGTTACCTAGCAATATAACAGATCAGCAAATTCAACAGTTTAAAAAATTATCACCTTCCCAGCAAAAAGCGTTAGCACAATCTATGGGGGTTGACCTTAGTGTGATTAACCTGACGAGTGCAAATACAAGTAAGGCAGCTACTCCCCAGCTTTCTTTAGAATCATTAGTTGCCCCGAGAAAGGAAAACACTTCAGACAATACAGAACAACATGCTGCAGCGTTAGTAGAGGTAGACCAAGCAATTGAGTCTCAATTTGATAATGAAAAACCAGCAGTTACCTTAAAACCGTTTGGTTATAGTTTATTTGCAGGTGAGCCATCAACATTTGCACCTATAACCGATATACAAGTATCTTTAGGGTATAAATTAGGCCCAGGAGATAGCATATCAATTCAACTTTACGGTAAAGAATCTACCAATCTTAATTTAACCATAAACCGTCAAGGTAATATCAACCTGCCTAAGTTAGGACCAATAAACATAGCGGGTCAAACGTTTAGCGAAGCAAAACAGTTAATAGAACAAATTATTAATGACAGAAAAATAGGTGTCAAAAGCAGTATCTCTATGGGCGATTTGCGCTCAATTCGCGTCTTCGTTTTAGGTGAAGCGTATCGTCCAGCTTCGTATACTCTAAGTTCTTTATCAACAGTTACCCAAGCATTGTACGCTGCTGGTGGGGTAAGCAATATTGGCTCATTACGTAACATTCAAATAAAACGACACGGTAATATTGTTAGCACGTTCGATTTATACGACTTATTATTACATGGCAATACTGCAGATGATGTAAACTTAATGACAGGCGATGTGGTTTTTGTGCCTACGGTTGGCAAAACAGTTGGTATTAAAGGTGAAGTTGTTCGCCCAGCAATTTATGAAATTAAACATGAAAACACATTGCCTAAACTCATTCAGTTGGCGGGGGGCTTGTTACCAACAGCCTACGCGAGTATTGGTAAAATAGAGCGAATTAATAAGACAGGTTTACGTTCAATTATCAATGTAGATATTAATAAAACCAGCCCAGCGGTTATTAATAATGGAGACATATTAGAGGTTGGTTCTGTGCTAACAACGCTAGAGCAAAGTGTTACCATTAAAGGACATGTTTCACGTGCAGGGATTTACGGTTGGCGTAAAGGTATGCAATTAAGTGATTTAGTGACTACGATTAACGATTTTAAAGCACAACCAGATTTAGGCTACATATTAGTGGTGCGTAAAAACCCAGTTACCGGCCTACTCACCAGTTATAACGTAAACTTCACCGACTACATCAAAAATAAAAATCCGTTGGCGAACTTTGTGTTACAGGCAGAAGACACAATTTATGTCTTTAATAAAAATGACAATCGCTCGAGCAGTTTAGACCCATTGTTAAAAAAATTAACGACACAAACACAGTCAGCAGAATTTCCTGATATTGTTAGCATTCAAGGAGCGGTTCATAATCCGGGGCGTTACCCATTAACACAACAAGCAACCGTAGGTGTATTATTAAATGCGGCGATGGGATATAACCAAGCAGCAGAGTTGAACTTTGCTTTGTTGGCACGAAAAGACAACGAGCTAGACACTAGCGTCATATATATCGATTTAAGCAAAAAACAAGATCAACAAACAGCCTTGCAACCACTGGATCGTTTATTTATCTTTAATAAAAACATGCCTCGTCAAAGTTTACTTGAAGAACTCAATAAAGAACTTATTAACCAAGCGACTAAAGAGAAACCTCAAGCCATCGTTAATATCACTGGCGATGTACAATTCCCTGGGCAATACCCATTTGTGGTTAGTATGACCACGAACAAGCTGATTATGCTTGCGGGTGGTCTTAACGAGTCAAGTTATATGGTTGACGCAGAGTTAACCCGCTTTAAGCACGATGGTGTTAAACAAGCCACTATTAGTCACCAAACTGTTGAATTACAAGGTAAGGCCTTTCAACTTAATCCACTAGACAGCTTACAAATTAAACGTATACCTGAGTGGAGAGATAAACGTACTGTAGAGTTACGTGGTGAATTTATTTTTCCAGGCACCTATGTATTACAAAAAGGGGAAACGTTATTTGATGTTATTGAGCGGGCAGGTGGTTTAACAAACGAAGCAGACAGCAATGCCGCAATTTTCACAAGAGAAGCTTTACGTGAAAAAGAAAAAATTGAAATCGACCGCCTCGCTGAAATGCTAAAAACAGAAACGCTACAAACTAACTTAAGTGCTGATGGAAGTGGTAATGATTTATCTGTTAGTGACTCAAAAAAATTAGCCGAACAATTAAAAAGCGCCAAGGCTATAGGCCGCTTGGTAATAAATTTACCTGAAATAATCGAGCGAATGCAAAATAGCGCAGTACGTTTAGCGAATGGTGATGCGTTATACGTACCAAAATTAAGAGACTCTGTAATTGTTCTGGGCGAAGTGCAGTATACAACATCACACTTTTTTCAGAAAAATTATGATGTATATGACTATATAAACCATTCGGGGGGGGTAAAAACGCGCGCCGATTCAGATAGAATTTATATTATTAAAGCCAATGGTGCCGTGTTATTGGCCAATAATAATTGGTTTTCAGCTAATGAAAATGAATTGTCAGCGGGTGACGCGATTGTAGTACCGTTAGATTTAGAATACCGAGACAGTTTAGGTTTATGGGCAGCAGTTACGCAAATTTTTTATAACTCTGCCATCGCAGTGGCCGCCATTAGTAGCTTATAATAACTTGTGTTTAAAAGTTATTGCCTTGTAGGCAATGTGTTATTGAGAAAGTTAACCTGTGACATCATTTTTTTATGATATTATTTTTATAAATTAGGCTGAGACTCCATAGATTTAATCTGTGTTATTGGTATAATGTTGCTCGTTGCTCGTTGCTCGTTGCTCGTTGCTCGTTGCTCGTTGCTCGTTGCTCGTTGCTCGTTGCTCGTTGCTCGTTGCTCGTTGCTCGTTGCATAGCTTTGCTGCTTATAATTTAAGATTAAGTGATGGATGTCACTAAAAAAAAGGAATTAGTTTATCTCTTCACCATCAACGCAACATACTTATCATACCCCTCGTGAAATACAAGACGATGATATTGATTTAGCTGAACTCTGGCGAGCTATATGGCAGGGTAAAATTTTGATTACTGCTATAAGTTTATTATTTGCTGTATCGTCAGTCATATATGCGATTAATCAACCCAATATTTATAAAGCGTCTACCTTATTAGCTCCTGCCGGTGAACAAGGTGGCGCCAGTGGTTTAGCTAAAATGGCAGGACAATTTGGCGGCTTAGCGAGCCTTGCAGGTATTAATCTAGGCGGAGGGAGTACCGACAAAACGGGTCTAGCACTTGCGGTAATAAAGTCTCGCTCTTTTATAGAAAAATTCATTACAAAACATGAATTGCTAGTACCCCTGATGGCAACTAAAAATTGGGATTTAACAACTAATACCTTAATACTTGATGAAAACCTTTACAATAGCCAAAGTAAAAAATGGATAAGAGACGTAAAAGTACCAAAAAATCCTGAACCATCCCCCTGGGAAAGTTTCAAGCAATTATCTAAACTTATGACAGTGTCACAAGACAAAGAAACAGGCATGGTTACCCTTGAAATCGAGCACTATTCCCCAGAAGTTGCAACACAATGGCTACTTTGGTTGGTAGAAGATATAAACGCGAACATGCGCGAGAAAGACAAGCGTGTTGCTAATAACAGTATTAAGTTTTTAACGCATAAATTAGAGCAAATACAATTAGCGGATATGCAAACTGTATTTTATCAACTGATTGAAGAACAAACAAAAACAGTTATGCTAGCTGAAGTGAGTCAAGAATATGTATTTATAACGATAGACCCAGCTAATGCACCTGATGAAAAAGCTAAACCTAAGCGTGCATTAATTGTAGTGTTGGGTACTACGCTGGGAGGTATATTGTCGATACTTATCGTATTAATCAGGTACTTTACTAAGAACAATCAGTCGACTAATCTCAAGGAAGGAAATTTAGCGAAAGCTAATATAAAATTATGATTGAAGTATTTATCTCTACGCTTACCGCTTTTTGTTTTGCCTTTATCGCAATTAAGTTTTTTAAACCGGTAGCAATAGAAGTTGGATTAGTTGACAAACCCAGTGAACGAAAATTGCATGCTGGACATATTCCGCTAATTGGCGGAATTTCAATATTTATGGCGGTACTCTTAGCTAGCCTTTTATGGCTACCTAATACCTTAGAACTTCGTATGTATTTAATAGCATCAGCAATGATGGTATTTATTGGCGCGGTCGACGACAAATTTGACTTGAAAGTACGCATTAGAATTATAGGACAACTTATTGTCGCTAGTTTAATGATATATGGCGTGGGTGGGTACATATCAAACTTAGGTAACTTGTTTGGTTTAGGTGATGTAACACTAGGCCCTATAGGCATTGTATTTACCTATGTCGGCATTATTGTTGTTATCAATGCTTTTAATATGGTCGACGGTATTGATGGTTTGATCGGTAGCTTAAGCATTAATACTTTTACGGCTATCGCTATATTATTTATTATGAGTGGTCAAAACGATTACGTGAGTTACCCGTTAATACTTGCTACGGCGACTATTCCCTATTTAATTTTTAATTTAGGTTTGGCGTCAAAAGCAAGAAAAATATTCATGGGTGACGCAGGCAGCATGTTCATTGGCTTGAGTGTTATTTGGTTGCTTACTATGGGGACTCAAAATGAGAGCGCCTCATTTAGACCTGTAACCGCGCTGTGGATTTGCGCTATTCCATTAATGGATATGCTAGCGATTGTAGTGCGACGTTATAAAAATGGTAAATCACCTTTTAAGCCAGACAGAGACCACCTTCATCATATACTTCAACGAGTAGGTTACAGCTCACGACAAGCCTTGGTTATTATTTCTATATTTGCAGTAGCAATGTCGGTAATTGGTTTAACGGGTGAATATTTTAATGTTCCTGATGTTATTATGCTATCTGGATTTATTTCTACCTTTGCTTGTTATGTACTTGTAATTCGTATAATAACAAAGTCAGAAAAAGTTAAATAGGCAAACCTATTTGTAGAAAGATAGAGAGGCGATGGCGAAGGTTGGCGTCTCTTTTGTTACAAGTGAGTGCGGAAGTTTTTAGGCGAACTAAAAAATGCCTCATTCAAGACAGAATTTTTTCAGATGACAAATCTATCTGAGTTAATATGTAAAAATATTCAACAGTTAACAAGTGATTAAACGCTTATTAATATTATAAAGAATGTAAAAAATGACAAAAAAACGTATTTTATCGGTATTCGGCACCCGTCCTGAAGCAATAAAAATGGCTCCCCTTGTGTATGCACTTGCGGCAGATAATCGCTTTGAGGCAAAAGTGTGCGTTACCGCGCAACATCGTCAAATGCTTGATCAAGTTTTAGAGTTGTTCGAGATAACGCCAGATTACGATCTTAATTTAATGAAAGCAGGCCAAACACTTAATGAAGTGACTGCTCGTGTTTTATTAGAGTTAAAGCCTATACTACAAGGGTTCAAACCTGATGTTGTGTTGGTCCATGGTGATACAGCCACGACCTTTGCTGCTAGTTTAGCCGCATATTATGAGCAAATTTCTGTAGGGCATGTTGAAGCTGGTTTACGCACTGGTAATATCTATTCGCCATGGCCGGAAGAAGGTAATAGAAAGTTAACGGGCGCATTAACTAAATATCACTTTGCCCCGACAGCAACTTCGCAGCAAAATTTACTTGATGAAAATTATGCGCAAGATAATATTGTGATCACCGGTAATACGGTAATAGATGCGTTGTTGATGGTAAAAGAAAAGATTGATCATGATGTTGATTTAAAGGCAACACTTTCTGCTTCGTTTCCAATGCTAAATGACAACAAAAAGTTAATTTTAGTCACCGGTCATCGACGTGAAAGTTTTGGTGGTGGTTTTGAACGTATTTGTGAAGCATTAGTGATAACAGCTAAAAGATATCCCGATGCTCAAATTTTATATCCAATGCATCTAAATCCTAATGTGCGTGAGCCGGTTAATAGAATATTAAAGGGGATCGATAATATTTATCTTATTGAGCCTCAGCAATATCTCCCTTTTATTTATTTAATGACCCGTGCACACATTATCTTGACTGATTCTGGCGGGATTCAAGAAGAAGCACCGTCTTTAGGTAAACCAGTACTGGTGATGCGTGACACCACTGAGCGTCCAGAAGCGGTTGATGCAGGCACTGTTAAATTAGTAGGAACCAGTGTCGAGGTTATGACTTCAGCCATAAATGAGTTAATGGACGATGAGGCAGCATATAAAGCAATGAGTTTTGCGCACAATCCATATGGTGATGGCAAAACATGCGAACGAATTTTAGATGTTCTTGCAAATCATCAATAAAGATAAGTCGTTAACCTAAGCTCATGTTAGGATTTAGCAGTCATCCTGCACTTGTTTCAGAATCTAGATAACTAATTGAATAAACCTGTGAATTATAGCGTTCACAGCATGAGAACATCGAACTTAAGTCGCCATCCTGAACTCGTTTCAGGATCTAAGTAACAAATTGAATAAACCTGTAAATATTAAAATTTACAGAGAAAAAACAAAAAGAGTTAAAAATTAATGTCATTTGAAACAATATCAGTAATTGGCCTTGGGTATATAGGCTTACCAACAGCAGCAATGTTCGCTGCTTACGGTAAAAATGTAATTGGTGTAGATGTAAATCAACATGCCGTAGACACAATCAATCGTGGAGAAATTCACATTGTTGAACCTGATTTAGATGCTATTGTTCACAAAGCCGTAAGTGACGGGAAACTCAAGGCTGTTTTGATCCCCGAAGCTGCTGATGCATTTTTAATTGCCGTGCCAACACCTTTTTTACCCACCGAAAATGAAAGTGATATTCCACAACCTGATTTAAAATATATTCAATCTGCTGCAAAAGCTATAGCCCCAGTACTTAAGAAGGGTGATTTAGTTATTCTTGAATCTACTTCTCCTGTTGGTGCTACAGAACAAATGGCAGATTGGTTAGCTGAATTTAGAACAGATTTAACTTTTCCTAAAACTCATTATGAAGATTCTGACATACGCATAGCCCATTGCCCTGAGCGTGTTTTGCCTGGTCATGTGGTTAGAGAGCTAGTTGAAAATGATCGTGTCATTGGTGGTTTAACTAATAAATGTTCTGAGCAAGCAACAGCCCTTTATAAAACGTTTGTTCAAGGTGATTGTGTTGTTACAAATGCCCGCACTGCTGAAATGGCAAAGCTAACAGAAAATAGCTGTAGAGATGTGCAAATTGCATTTGCGAATGAGCTGTCAATTATTTGTGACAAGTTAGATATCGATGTTTGGGAGCTGATCTCTTTAGCCAATAGACACCCGCGTATTAATATTTTACAACCAGGCCCTGGTGTTGGCGGCCATTGTATTGCGGTAGATCCGTGGTTTATTGTTGCCAAAACACCAGACCAAGCTCAACTCATCCACACTGCGCGTAAAGTAAATGATGCTAAACCACTGTGGGTAGTAAATAAAGTTAAATTGGCTATAGCGGAATACCTTATAGCTAACCCTCACAAAACAGCAAAAGATGTTACTATTGCTTGTTTTGGTTTAGCCTTTAAGCCCGATATTGATGACTTAAGAGAGAGTCCCGCGCTTCATATCACCCAAGCTATAGCAACCATGAATGCTGGTATTACGTTAGCGATAGAACCTAATGTAGCTAATTTACCTGATAGATTGAATGATAGCTTAACACTTGTACAATCGGACGCAGCTATTTCAGATGCTGATATTTTGGTGATGTTAGTTGATCATAAAGAATTTAAACAGTTAAATAAAACCTTGTTAAATAGTAAGATAATTGTTGATTCAAAAGGAATTTGGAAGTAGTTATGCCATCTTTAAAAAGTAACTTTAGCGTTTCTCTCTGCTAGAACTATAGATAAGTTATTGGAACCTAACTCTAGCAAGATGTTTTCCATTTCAATTTCAAATTCCCTTTTATTACATCAAGGTAGACCCTGTAAATGATGGCCTTTAAAAAAAATCTATTAACAATGTTTCTTAGTCAAGGTGGTAGAGTTTTATTGGGTGTAGTTTCTACATTACTTCTAGCGCGATTTTTAGGTGCAGAAGAGCGTGGTGTATTTGCCATTGCAATTACAATACCCACAGTCTTGTCGCTTCTCTTATCACTTGGTTTGCCACAGGTTAACTTTATTTTCTGTGGCTTATATCAGAAAAAGAGAAATGAACTTTTTTCGATAAGCATGCTAGCATGTTTCCTCACCAGTGCTTTTGCCATATCCCTTATTCTTATATTAGACTACTTAGGCATTTCATATTTTGGGAAAATATTTGTAGAACATGGATATTTAATTGTCCCAGTATGCATACTAGTTGCATTATATACTTTTAACTTCGTTTTGAGAGAAATGCTTAAAGGTATGAATGAAATAATTCTTATTAGCAAAATTATATTTTTTGAAGGTGTAGGAATATTCTTAGGTTACAGCATTTGTTTTTTTCTCAAGCTACAATTATCGGAAGCGTTATTAGTTCAAATTATAGTTTCAGGAATTACATTTTGTATTTTACTTGCTAGAGCCCTCTATTTCACAAAACTCACACTTCGAATAAAAAAAACATTTGCGTTAAAGGTGCTGAAGACAGCAAGTGTTTACTTTCTAGGAAGTGTTTCAATAGCGATAGCATTGCATAGTCCTGTTTTGTTAATGAACTATTTTAATGTGAACTTTGTCGCGATAGCATGTTTTTCGATTGCTTTTTCTCTTGTCCAGCAATGCGAATTAGTGCCTTCAGTTTTAGTTAATGTGCTTTTACCTAAATTAAGCAATGCAAAAAACAGCTCAAGAGAAACTCTGCTTTATGATGTCTTATTTGCATGTAAGGCTAATTTTATAGTTTTCTTATTAGTGATGCTACTGCTTAGCGTCGGAGTTTATTATGTATTTGTACCCTTATTAGGTAGTGAGTACGATGATGTTGGAAGCCTGTTTTTTATTTTAGCGTTAGCATCTATTGTTGCAAGTAGCGCTAAGATAATTAATATTTATTTTAATTTGGTTGAAAAACCGTTTTTTGAAATGATTCCAACTTGGGTGCGTTGTATTATTCAGATATTACTGTGCTTTTTTCTGGTCGACTCCTACGGTGTTTATGGTGTTGCGTGGGCTGTATTTTTTAGTCGACTAGCAAGGATTGTTATTTCGATTAAAATGTTTTCTAAACTTAACAAAATATCTGTTTTAGAGCTTATTCCAAATAAGTCTGACTTACTAACTATGATTAGTTATATTAAGAAAAAAAAGGAAAATATATGATTTCTATTTTGAGTGAAATTAAGAAATTTATATCCATTAAAATTTTAAAAAATTATAAATATAATTCACAAACCTATGTAGAACATTTGAAGAGATTAGGAGTTAAAATAGGCTCTAATGTTTTTTTTAATCAATTAGAAAGTGTAAATATTGACATAACTAGACCATGTTTAGTTGAAATTGGAAATAATGTAAGAATAACTAAAGGGTTTACTTTACTAACTCATGATTATTCTTGGTTTGTTTTGCGTAATTTTTATAGTGATATAGTTCCATCATCTGGAAAAGTTAAAATCGGTAATAATGTATTCATTGGATTTAATGCAACGATTCTTTCCAATGTTGAAATTGGTGATAACTGTATTATAGCTAGTGGCTGTGTGGTCACAAAAAATATTCCTAAAAACAGCGTTGTTGCTGGTGTACCTGCGAGGGTGATTTGTTCTTTAGATGAGTTTTATGAAAAGAGAAAACTTAACTCAGTTAATGAAGCTATTGAATACGCTCAAAGTATTAGGGAAAGATATAATCGCGAACCGCAGCTTAATGATTTCACTGAGGAATTTGGTCTGTTTTTAGATGGAGGTGAGATACCAGAGCAACTCGAAAACCTTATTCAAAAACAGTTAGGTCCAGTTGCTGAAAAATATCATAGAAACCATAAGAAGATCTTCTCTAGTTTCGATGAATTTCTATCTGTGAGTAAAAGAATATGAAAATTTTATATATAAGTCACTCGGTCATACCAAGCATTGCAGCTAACAGTATTCATGTATGCAAAATGACTCAAGCAATAGCTAATTTAGGTCATGACGTTGAGTTGCTTGCAATCAAGCCTAGTATATTTAATAAAGTTAATAATAAAGAAATAAGTACGCAGTATGGTCTTAAAAAGGATATAACGCTAAAAACATTTCCGCGCTTTAGAGGAATGAAATTAAAGGATTATTTCTTTCAAGTTAGCCGTTATTGTAAAAAATACAAGCCAGACTTGGTGTATACTCGTTCGATCCAAATTGCAAATATAATTTGCAATGCTGGAGTCCCTGTCGTTTATGAATGTCATGGGGATATTCATGAAACGGAAATTGAAGATTTTAAATTATTAATAGAAAAAAGTCATTTGATGAAAGTGATTGTTATTTCAAAGGCACTTTATAAAATTTTGGCCGACAAGTACGATAGTAAACTCAAAGATAAAATGTATATCGCACATGATGGTGTCGATCTTGAACGATTTGAAAATAATCATAAATTACCTGAGTTCTTTCGTGAAAAGCTTCAATTACCTCAAAAATACACGGTTATGTATTCTGGTCATTTATATGAAGGTAGAGGGATTGAGATCGTTTTTGGTTTAGCAAAAAAGTTTACAGATCTTAGTTTTGTTGTTGTAGGTGGGCGGGATGAAGATGTTAATAATTGTCAGAAAATGGCAAGCGAGAAGGAAGTAAACAATATATTATTCACTGGTTTTGTTAACAATGGTGTGCTTTCTGAATATTTGGGTGCTGCTAATGTTTTGTTAATGCCTTACCAATCAAAAGTTTCTGTCGCAGGTAACTTTGGTAACTCTGTTTCTTGGATGAGCCCATTAAAAATGTTTGAATATATGGCCACACTTCGCCCTATAATTTCAAGTGATTTACCTGCATTGCGTGAGGTATTAGACGATAATCAAAGTTTGTTTTGTCAGCCGGATGATGTTGAACAGTGGGCTAATGCTTTACATAAATTGTTAGATGATATCGAATCTTCTAACTTATTAGCATTTAATGCTTTTCAAAATGTAAAAAAATACACATGGAACGTTCGAGCTAAGAATATATTAGCACAGGTCGATTTATGAACGTGAAGTTAGTTAATACCATCTTACTTGGAGCTGATGTTTATCCAAACTCAATTGTACTGAAAGATAATATAATTTATGGATGCGATGCGAAGGGGCGAATATTTTCTGTTGCTGATGACGGCTTAGTTAAATTTGAATTTGGGGCTGAAGGTCTTGGTCGATATAAATTTCGTCAAGCCGTTTTTATTACTTACGGTATGGATAAGTTGATTGTGGCAGATTGGCATAATCATAGAGTTGTGTTTTACGATGATAACAATAATTATATCGATGAATTTGGACATTTAAGTAATCCAACAAGAAGCCTATTTGCAAATCTAATTGCAAGAAGCAAAAAAATAATTTCTAATCATGAATACTTATTGAACCACTGTGAAGTTAATCCGGTTAAAGAAGTAAATGATGACAGTTTATTTAAAAAAGCCAATCGTTTTTTATATTACTTATTTAAACAAAGTAGTAAAGGAATACCTTTTAACAAGCCTAATGGTATAGCTTTTTGTTGTAACACCATGATTGTCACTCAAAAGAATAATCGTTCTATACAGTTTATTTCCTTTGATAATAATGATGTATCTACGGTTAAACTGGAACGTGAAATCTCTAAATTAGATAACACCAACCTTGGCAGGCTTGGTAATTGTATAATGAAAGAGACACTATTCTATATCTGTGATGAGACTAATGAGTGTATTTGGGTTGTAGATAAGTGCGGTAACTATATTAATAAAATATTACCCCAAACAACTGTTAAGCCATTTTCATGTTGCTTTATAAATGAAAATACACTCGTTGTTGGCGGTGTCTCGGGGCTTTTTATCATGAATCTAGAGAATCAAAAAATAGAGTTCCAAGACCTTACTATCGGAGAAGTTCATTCTGTGATTTATAAGGAACAACAGAATGAAATTTTGGTCTGTTGCAGGGATAGTGGGACAATTAAAGTGCTAAGTGTTGAATAATGGATATTTTTAATTATGTCAAAAATGACAAAGTCTTTAATAGTTTGCATGCGATAGATAATAAAGCAATTGACTTAACTAGCTTGAGGGATTTTATTCATCTCGGTTATGTTACCGGTAATAGAACTATTATAAATGATGCCACTTGCAATATTAATAATTCTAAATTTGAGGCCTTTAGCAATATAAGTGAACATTTCTTATTAAGCTCTCAAGAAGACGATAAAAGTTCAAAAGAATATATTCTTAATGGGGCCTCTATTTGGAATAAAGCCATTGAAAGGTGCTTAAATAGTAATAGTAAGAAAATTGTTGTACCTATCAGTGGTGGCTTAGACTCTCGGCTCATATTAGGTTCATTATTAGAGCACGTTTCCCCGTCTGAAATTACTACTTACACATTTGGTATTCCGGGGAGTTTTGATTACGAAATAGGTAACTTGGTTGCTAAAGCCGTAGGTACAAAACACTTCTCCTATGATCTAAATAAAATAGAAGTCACGGAAGAGAAATTAAAATTCTTCATGCACCATACACTATGTAATTCTGACTTGTTTACAGGGCCCCCTTTAACCGAATTATTAAATGATATAGAGCAAGATAGTATTATCTGGTCAGGGTTTATGGGGGATCCTAGCATTGGTTCTCATTTACCTAGCGTAGATGCAATAAAGAGCGTGAGCGGTAACTTTATTGAAAATAAGGAAGATTATTCGCGTATTAAATTATTGTCACAGAAGTTAACAAAGAAAAATATTATACCTCCTTTTTACAACTTCGAAAATGTAAATGGGGAAGATTCTAAAATTGAACTTTGGGATTTACAGAATAGACAATCAAGATATGTTACTAGCCAGGTATTTATAAAACCATTTGAATATGAAGTACCTTTTATTAATAGGGATTGGTTAGCTTTTAGTTTGAGATTGCCTAAAGCGTTACGTCGAAATGAGCTTTTTTATAAAGAGTTTCTCATAAATAGATATTCTTCAATATTTAATCTTCCTGTTAAATGTAATTTGGGTACGCCTTTAAAGTCTTCATTATGGTCACAGCTAAAAATTAATGGCCAAAAAGCCTACAATAAAGTGAATAAAAATTATTTAAAATCTAAAAATATTAATTACGTGAACTTTGATCAAAAATTAAGAGAAAACAAACCATTTTATGATTTATGTTCTAGTTTGCTGTGCAGCTTTGGAGAACGTCAATATATTGATTCTAGTGAGATTGCTCAGATTTTGCAATTGCAAAGATCTGGTGTTGATTGCTCACGGGCCTTTACTTTGTTAGCAAGTATTGAATTAATCTTGCAAAAAAATAGGCTGAGATAAATTTTGAGTATTTTTGACAGGTTTATTGTAACTATACTCCCATTTTTTGCTGTGTTTTTCATTTATATGAGCACGACAGTACCTACTAATATAGGGGTACTGGGGAGTTTGTTACTTGGACTATTTATTCGTTCGTTATTTATCTCAATGAAAGTTAAAATGATTGATATAAAGGTGTTTTTTATTTTCTTCATTTGTTTAGCTTATATATATTGGGCTGTTTTATTTCGTAATGGTGTGCTGGAACTGCAGGAAGGTTTTGTCATGCGTTTATTCATGGCCCCTTTATATTGCGTATTATTTTTTTTTATATTTAAAGATAATGTTGGGTTGTTACAAAAGTGCATTAGATACATGCTGGTATTTTGTGTGGTTGCTTGGCTTCTTCAGTTTGTAGTTAGTTATGCAACAGGAACATTTTTAGATTATTTAGATATGCTAGGTTTAAGAAAGCAAAGAGGAGAAGGTTATATATTTAAACATCTCCATCTTGGTTTTCAAATTTGGCGGCCTACGGGGCCTTTTAACGAACCAGGGAGTTATGCAACAGTTGTATTTCAATTATTAGTATTAGATTTCTTTTCACGGAAAATGGTTTTAACTAACCTACATAAAATAACACTGATTACTTTATTTCTTAGTTTGTCAGCATTTTCTATGTTGTTGGCAACATTTTTTTTAGCAGTTTATTTTATAAGTCGTAATAAAAACCTTAAAACATACTTACTTATTGCATTATTTGCAGTAATTATGACTATTGCTCTATTTTACTATGTTCAATATCGATTTGTTGGCAATGAAGCAAGTTCAGGGTTAGAATTCAGGACTGTACTTTTGGCTAAATGGCTAACACAAGATACAATCGCTTACCTATTAGGTAATTCTTTTGAAGTTGTAAATATATTCACAGTAGCAACTGGTGACTATGATGTTTTTGTTGAAGATTTGACATATTTATTTTACTTGCTTTATCACCTTGGTGTGATTTTTTTATTTTTATATCTAATATTTATGAGAACGCTAGTAAAGAGTAATCTTCAGTTTATTTATTTATCAGGGCTTTTGTTCTCAAAAGTTAACATAACCGCTTACTTCCTTTGGGTCACATTTATTTCATGCTATTTGATCGTACGTAATGAAAGTAAACTTGAAGGCTCAAATAAATAATATAGCAATATAATTCTTAATAAGATGGTGGAAAAATGATTTTTCGATTACTAGTAGGTATTTTCGGATCTGTGTGGAAGTTAAAGGAAAAAAGTAAATATTCAAAAAATCAATTGATTAGAAGATTAAGTCAACTAATTTATGGCGGATATCAATATGAGAATGGAAGCTCTATTGCATGGAACTCATCATTTATGGGGGAACCTTGTTTTCCTCACGGAATGAAAAGTATTTTTATATCTGGTGATGCAATTATAGGGAAGAATTGCGTGATATTCCAGCAGGTAGTTATAGGCTCTGTTGTTTTGTTAGATTCTCAAAATAGTGGTTCTCCAAAAGTAGGCGATAATTGTTATATTGGCGCAGGTGCTAAAATTATCGGAGCTGTTACCATAGGCAATAACGTTAGGATAGGTGCAAATACTGTTGTATATAAAGATGTCCCTGATAATTCAATTGTTGTTTCGAATGAGCAAAGAATAATTACAAGAGATGTAATGTTAGATAATAAATTTTATACGAATTCTCAGGCATGGCAATACTATGATGATGGAAACTGGATTAATGCCGATGAAGTTACTAAAGATAAACTCTCATCAATTATAAAAGAAAACAAAAGAAATGAAATGTAATATATTAATTTTCATGCAAAACCTTGCTGGCGGTGGGGCTGAAAGAGTTGTTTTAAATATTATTAAAAAACTTGATAAAAACCGATTTAATATTTGTTTGGTTTTAGTTGCCAAAACAGGAGAATTATTAGATCAATTACCTGATCACATAGAATTAATTAATTTAAATAAAAGAAGCACTTCAAGTGCCGTATTCTCATTAAGAAAAGCGATTAACGAGTTTAATCCGGATCTGGTTTTTTCTTCTTTAGCCAGAACACATATTGTATTGTACTTAGCTCTGAAATTAGCCGGTGTTAAATCACATTTGATTTTAAGAAGCCCTAATTCACCTAAGCAATACATGAAGAGCAAACCAATAGGTATGATTTCTCGATATTTATTAGGAAAAGCATATCGCTCTTGCGAGTTACTGGTAGCGCAAACTGAATCAATGAAATGTGAGTTAATAACATATCATGGAGTAAAAAAAGAGAATATTAAGGTTTTTTTAAATCCTGTAGATTTTAACAATATTGATTTACTAATTGAAAATGTAGACAACCCTTTTGATAATAATTACACCAATATTGTAGCCGCAGGTAGAATAATTGAGCAAAAGGGATTTGATATTCTAATTAAGAGCTTTGCAACTGTAGTTAAAGCCAACCCTAACTTTAGGCTACATATAATTGGTGAAGATGTTGTTGGAGAAAAAGCTAAACTTGAAAAACTGGCTCATACTTTAAATATTACTGATTATATTTCATTTTTAGGTTTTCAGAGTAACCCTTATAAATTTTACGTTAATGCAGACTTATATGTACTTTCTTCGCGTTGGGAAGGGATGCCTAATACGGTTTTAGAAAACTTATATCTTGAGAAGTGTATTGTCGCCACTAAATGCATACCTTTTTTAAGTGATATCATTGAAGATGGTAAGAATGGTGTTTTAGTTGATGTTGAAGATACCCAAGCATTAGCAGAAGCTATATTAGCCTATGAAAAGCTTAGCCCTGTGAAATTTAAAATATTTGATAAAATCGGTGGAGATGTAAATGATCTTTTCGATATTGAAAAAATCCATTTGGAGGGCTCTTAATGTTAAAAGCTGATTTACTAAGAACATATAAAACAATTAAAGGTAGTAAGCTACAAAAAACTATCGGCTGTTATCGCTCACCTGGAGTGCATGCAATGATTATTTTCAGGTTTGGGCAATGGCTAAGATCAAAGAACATTATTATTCGACTTTTCTTAGAGCCACTTTATGCGCTTTTATACCATCGTATAAGAAGTAAATGGGGTATAGAAATACCCAGAAGTGCAGTTATTGGACCTGGTCTATACATAGGTCATAGTGGTGGAATTATTATCTCTGCGGGCGCTAAAATTGGCGCTAATGTAAATATATCTCAACAAATAACGATAGGTGTTTCAGGGAAGGGAGATAAAAGGGGGGTGCCAATTATTGGCAATGACGTTTATATTGCACCGGGAGCTAAAATTTTCGGCAAAATTAAAGTCGGTAACAACGTTATGATTGGTGCTAATGCAGTAATATACAAAGACATACCTGATAATGCTATCGTGGTGTTGGAGCCCGGTTTTAAAATATTATCATTTAAAGGTAATCACCCTCTTAAATAGGAATAATATTTATCCATTTTTTATTAACCTTACGGAAAAGAATTAAATTATGTTTTCTCCTTATTATTATTACAAAATAGCACATTTTTTATATCAAAAAAATGTTCCGTTTATACCACGAATAATCACTCTACTCATTCGAATGATATTTACATGCTACTTACCCCATAAAGCAAAAATAGATGGTCCCCTAGTTCTAGGTTATGGAGGGATGTCGGTTGTTATACATGAAAGAGTAGTTATAGGTAAAAACTGTCATATTGATCAATGTGTTACTATCGGTGGTACTTCAAAAATAATTGATGTACCTGTATTAGGAGACAATGTTTACGTCGGAGCTGGAGCTAAAATTATCGGTCCTGTTTTAATAGGAAATAATGTTGTTATAGGAGCAAATGCAGTCGTTTTATGTGATTTGCCTGATAATTGTGTAGCGGTGGGAGTACCCGCTAGAGTTATTAAACACGGAATAGAAAAATCTGATTATGTCTAAAGAAAAACCTAGTTTACTGCTTATTGGACCACGAGAAGGTATCGATGGAAAGATAGGTGGAATCGTTGTTCTATTTGAGAACTTATTACAAAACTTATCGACAAGCCAAGTTAAAATCAGAATTGTTGACTCTAACGCATGTAATTACGCTAACAGTTTAATTATGTTCTTCAATTGTATCAAAAATATTTTACGGGTGAGCAGCTACACTCATATAAGCTTGCACGGCACTGCCAAAGATTACTTAATATTGGGGCCTCTTGTGTTAGCTACCAGTATTATTTTTCGAAAAACTTATAGCTTAAGAAAGTTTGCAGGAAGTTTTGATGAATTTTACTCTTCATGTAATTTCTTTAATAAAATGATTATTCGTAATGTATTAAGATATAGCTCTGCAAATTTTTTTGAGACAATAAGTCTGGTTGATACTTTTAATTGTTATAACGTGAATACTTTTTGGTTTCCTAATGTACGCCCAAAGCAGACGGTTAAATCTAAAAGTTACAAGCCTGATGAAAAATTGCGTATATTATACCTTTCCCAATTAGACACGGCAAAAGGAGTGCTCGATTTAATTAAGGCTGTTGAGTCTATGGAGAATGCCACTTTAACTATCGCTGGGCCAATAATCGATGAAAAGTTAAAGGTGTTAGAACAAATGTCTAAACCAAATATTCAATATGTTGGCGCTATTAATAATAAAAACATATATGAATATATGGCTGATTTTCATTGTTTAGTCCTCCCTACATACTATGCAGGGGAAGGTTATCCAGGTGTAATCATAGAAGCATTTATGATCGGGCTACCTGTTATCTCGACTAATTGGAGAAGCATACCAGAATTAGTTGGTAATGGTGGTTTATTGGTAGAGCCCAAAGCGGCCAACGAAATAGTTGAAGCAATTGAAACTATTGCTGCAAACCATCAATTATATCGAGAACGTTCGATTGCTAGGTCAGATCTTTTTGACGACTCTGTTAATACGAGTGACTTTATGAAGAAAATTGGCTTTAACCATGCAAATTAATTTACAAAGACTAAAAACATTTTATAAAAACCTCCCAGATGAACTTACTTATCCCTTACTGTACCTTCCTTTTAGTTTGTTTTGTGGGAAAAGTTACAAGCGAGAGTTTAAGGCCCTACAAAATAGTAACGCTTTATCTAGTGAGCAAATAGAGTTAATTAGAAACCAAAAATTAATAGCATATGTCAATGACTCAATAAAACATACAAAGTTTTATGCTGATATTGCTAAAAAATTAAAAATTGAACAAATTGTAAATGTTGAGCAATTATTAGAATTTCCGTTAATATCGAAAGAACATATTCAAAATGAATTAGATTTATTTTTGGATGATAGATACCGGAATCAGAGATATAAAGTCACTACGGGCGGCACTACAGGTAAGCAAACAGCACTTTTTCTAAGTAATGATTGCTACGGTAAAGAGTGGGCTTTTGTGAATTCATACTTGACGGCTAATAATGTAAATGTGAATGCAAAAAGGCTTTGTTTAAGAGGAGTGTCAGGTATTAAACCAAGCAAGCTCTTAGGGCATAACTTTTTATATAAAGAGTTATTGATCTCACCATTTCGGTTAAACCCTGAAAGTGTGGCGCAAAGCATATCAACAATAAAAAAATTTCAACCAAAATTTATTCATGGATATCCTTCGTCGGTTAAAGAACTTGCTGCAATTTTAGAAGCTAGTAAAGAAACTATAGATAGTATCGAGTCAATTCTGTTGGTATCAGAAAGGATTTATCCCGAACAACTTCTTCAGATTAAAAAAACTTTTAATGCCAATATATTAAGTTTTTATGGGATGACTGAAAGAGTTATTTTTGCTCCCTTGGTAGGCGATGTTTATATGCCAAATCAACTATATGGTATTACAGAAGAAGTTAACGGTGAGCTTGTCGGTACTGGTTTTTCTAACACAGCTACTAGGCTTATAAGGTACCGAACTGGTGACACGGCGACGGTTAACAAATCTGGACACTTCGTCACTAAAATAGAAGAGCTTACCGGCAGATGGGGGAAAGAGTATTTATACGGTAAAACTGGCGTGAATATAACAATGACATCATTAAATACTCATTGTAATGCATTGGAAAGGGTTAACAAATACCAATTCTATCAAACGAGCATTGGGTCCTGTGAGCTTCTTTTAATTGTTAATTCGGATTTTACGAATTTGGATTTTAAAAATGTGGCTAGCGCCTTTCAAGATAAAGTTGGTAACGAATTAGATATTAATTGCAAGATTGTTAAAGATATACCATTAACAAATAGAGGGAAACATCAATTTATAGTTGTTAAACTCGAAAATAAGGATTAATTTTTTGCAAAAAATATTTCTATATTTCAATACATTAAAATACCTGAAGTTTACTCAACTATACCATCGTGTTTTGAAACGTTTTACTCACCCTAAAATAAATCTGATAAAAGGTGAACGTGCAGATATTTCTGGTCAATGGCAAGTTCAGGAGCTTTGTGCTCAAAAATTTATAAACGAAACCGACGTTAATTTTTTGAATCATCTTGGCTTTGTTAATGCAGCGGTTGATTGGAATAACAAGAAAGAAGAAAAGTTATGGCTTTATAACTTACATTATTTTGATGATTTAAATTCTTTTGGTAGTCAATCTCGACAACCGTTGCAAAGTCACTGGATAAATAAATGGATTGATGAAAATCCAGCAATTAATGGTGGCAATGGTTGGGAGTCTTACACGCTTTCGTTAAGGATTGTAAATTGGTCTAAAGCATTTTTATCAGGATTAGAAGCTGACGATAAAATTTTAAACAGCTTGGCACAACAATCAGATTTCTTGTCCCAAGATTTAGAAAAACACTTATTAGGCAATCACTACTTTGTTAATTTAAAAGCACTATTTTTTTCGGGTTGTTACCTTGAAGGACCAGACGCAGATAAATGGTTAGCTTTAGCATTAGATGACTATGAAAGTGAATTGAAAGAACAAGTGTTAAGTGATGGGGGGAGTTTTGAGTTAACGCCTATGTATCACTCCATTATGCTGACAGATCTTTTAGACTTAGTTAATTTATTCAATGTCTTTCCATCTAGGGTATCTCATTCTGTCGTTGAGTTAACGAAGCAAACTATTATAAAGATGTTTGGTTGGTTACATATTATGAGTTTAGGAGATGACAAGGTTAGCTTTTTTAATGATTCTACCTTTGGCATAGCTCCTGAAAATAATATTTTAAGAGCATATGCAACTAAACTTGGATTTACGGTTAATCAATTAGAAATTCCTGAAGAAAAGCTAATTATTCATAATTTGCAAAATTCTGGCTATGTTTCTGTCAAAACTTCAAATATGAGTTTAATCGCAGATCTTGCGCCTGTCGGACCAAGCTATATTCCTGGGCATGCTCATGCTGATTCGTTATCTTTTGAATTGTCTTTAGGTAATTCACGAGTTTTTGTTAACTCAGGAACTTCTTTGTATGGAATGAGCGAAGAACGTTTAAGGCAAAGAGGCACATCAGCGCACAATACCGTTGTATTAAACGATAATAATTCTTCTGAAGTGTGGAGTGGTTTTAGAGTCGCTCGCCGAGCCAATATAGGTAACCGTGTTGTTGGTAAGGTAACGAATGAACAAAAGGTAGAATTTTCTGCTGCTCATAATGGTTATAAAAAACAGGGGATAAATTGTATTCATCACCGAGCATGGTCAGTTTCGTCAAATGGCTGTGAGATTAATGATGTTATTAATGGTGAATTTAATTCTGCCATCGGAGCTTTACATTTACACCCTCATATAAAAGTAAATTTCGTTGATGGTAACCGATGCATTATTTACTCATCTGACTATGAAGTTGAACTTGAAATTATTGGTGCCGACTTATCCATTGTGGACTCTACTTGGCAACCTGGATTTGGCATTGTAATGGCTTCAAAAAAATTGATTCTACAATATAAACAGTCTCGAGTTATCTACAAAATTAATTGGAAAAAGCTTTAATATGCATATTTTATTCTTAACTGATAACTTCCCACCAGAAGGGAATGCACCTGCTACCCGTACTTACGAACATGCCAGAGAATGGGTAAAGCTTGGCCATAAAGTGACTATTATTACCGGAGCCCCAAATTTCCCTGAAGGAAAAGTATTTGATGGCTTTAGTAATAGCTGGTATTCGAAGGCGATATTAGATGGCATTGAAGTTCGCAGAGTGAAAACGTATATAACAGCAAACGAAGGTTTTGCTAAACGTATTTTAGATTTTATGTCGTTTATGGTAACCAGTTTTTTTGCTGGCTTGTTTGTTAAAAAGCCCGATGTGATTATCGGAACATCACCACAATTTTTTACGGCTATAAGTGCATGGGCATTATCAGCTGTTAGGTTTAAGCCTTTTGTTTTTGAATTACGTGATATTTGGCCTGCTTCAATAACGGCTGTTGGCGCTATGGGCCGTTC
Source organism: Polaribacter sp. (assembly GCA_047633355.1). GTDB lineage: Bacteria > Pseudomonadota > Gammaproteobacteria > Enterobacterales > Kangiellaceae. The sequence continues at coordinate 3,000 of JBLIBL010000046.1, read as the reverse complement.
TTTACCTATACGTATACTTGAAAAAATTGAAATGTTTCTGTATAGACGAGCAGATAAAATTATTTCGGTTACCCATAGTTTTAAATCAGAATTGATTGAACGTGGTGTTGATGGAACAAAAATAGATGTTGTATTGAATGGTGTCGATTTATCAAAGTATGAACCAGCACTTCACAAAGATGAAGCTTTTGCAAAGCAATATGACTTAACTGATAAGTTTGTTGTAGGCTATGTAGGTACTCACGGTTTGGCACATTCATTAGATAAAATTGTCGAAGCTGCAGAATTATTAACCGACTTAAAAGATATTCGCATTTTATTTGCTGGTGGTGGCGCAGCAAAGGCCGATGTTGAGAAACTTGTTAAAGAGAAACAGCTATCAAATGTTGTGTTGATCCCCAGGCAACAAAAAGAATTGATGCCGCAGCTATGGAGCTTATGTGATATTTCTCTTATTAGTCTGAAAGATACTGATTTATTTAAAACAGTTATACCTTCAAAAATATTTGAATCGATGGGTATGGGACTACCTATGGTGATGACTTCACCAATAGGTGAAGCTACTAATATTTTAGAAGCTAGTGATTCGGGGGTCATTGTTAACGCAGAGTCGCCTCAAGAGGTTGCTAAAGTTATTCGAGATTTATATAATGATCGTTTAAGATTAGAAGAATTAGCTATTAATAGCGGTAATGCTGCAAAAGATTATGATCGAAAGAAACTTGCTGGGTCGATGATTAATAAACTTAAAGAATTGGTTTAGTTTATAAGTGTTTAATCTTCATTATTAGATATAATAGTAGCCAAATAAAAACGATGATACTTGTGGTGTTTTTATAGATGTGTATTTAAAGAACGCGATTGATACTAATTGGGTACGGCATAGATAGCTTAGAAAACAGAAGTTTACCTTAGAATAATTACTTTTAATCTATTACTAAGCCAGGACTATGTTATGTCTGAAATAGTTGGAGAAAATACTTTATCTTATATAACGATCGCTTATCATTAAATGCTCAGTATTAAGTTTTTAGAAAAAATTCAAAAAGTCCAAGCGTCAATGGAAAATTTATCGATAAGTTGAAAAATGACCATTATTAAAATCTATAGTGTTTTTTTTATACCACATAGTGGGCAGTTTTTTGTAAATAAAATTAAAGGAATATAATGAATATAGCTATTGCCGGAACAGGTTACGTAGGCTTATCAAATGCTATGTTATTAGCACAACACAACAAAATTATTGCAGTTGATATCATCAAAGAAAAAGTGGATTTGTTAAAAAATAAGAAATCGCCAATTTCTGATGTTGAAATTGAAGATTTTTTACAGAATAAAACGTTGGATTTTACGGCAACCCTCGATAAAGAATTTGCCTATAAAAATGCTGACTATGTGATTATTGCCACACCAACCGATTACGATACAGTAACCAATACTTTCAACACAAAAAGTGTTGAAGCGGTTATCAAAGATGTCATGGCAATTAACTCATCAGCAGTGATGGTAATTAAGTCCACTGTACCTGTTGGTTATACTGCTAGAATTAAAGAAGAGTTGGGTTGTGAAAATATAATATTTTCACCTGAATTTTTACGAGAAGGCCGTGCGCTTTTTGATAACTTACATCCTTCACGTATTATTGTCGGTGAAAAGTCAGAGCGAGCAACTATATTTGCTAATTTATTAGCACAAGGGGCGATAAAACAAAATATTGATATTTTGTTTACTGACTCTACTGAAGCAGAGGCCGTTAAGCTTTTTTCGAATACTTACCTTGCCATGCGTGTTTCTTATTTTAATGAATTAGATTCTTATGCTGAAACTCACGGCTTAAATGCTAAGGAAATTATTGAAGGGGTAGGATTAGATCCTCGTATTGGTAGTCATTATAACAACCCTTCTTTTGGTTACGGCGGTTATTGCTTACCTAAAGATACCAAGCAGTTGTTAGCGAATTATCAAGATGTGCCTAATAATTTGATCAGTGCTATTGTTGATTCCAATACTACGCGAAAAGATTTTATTGCTGATTCTATTATTAATAAAAAACCGAAAGTGGTTGGTGTCTATCGTTTGATCATGAAAAGTGGTTCAGACAACTTCAGATCTTCATCTATTCAAGGGATTATGAAACGCATCAAAGCCAAAGGTATTGATGTGGTTATTTATGAACCCGTGTTAGAAGAGGCTGAGTTTTTTCATTCTAAAGTATATAACGATCTTGAAGCGTTTAAAGCTATTTCAGATGTTATTGTATCCAACCGCATGGATGATGAATTAGTTGATGTTGCCGATAAAGTATATACTCGTGATCTTTTTGGCAGTGACTAGTTAGTGGCGATTTGTTATCAAATTTTATATGTAAAAGATTAAGAGTGCTCTATGAAATATTTAGTAACCGGTGCAGCCGGATTTATAGGTTTTCACTTAACCAAACGATTGTGCGCGCAAGGTCATGACGTTGTTGGTATTGATAATTTAAATAATTATTATGATGTTAACCTTAAACTCGCTCGCTTGGCGGAATTAGATAAGTTTACTGTTAAAAATACCACAAATGATATTGGTGTTTTTCGATTTATAAAGTTAGACCTCACCGAACGTGAACGGATAGCGACATTATTTACCGATGAAAAGTTTGATCGTGTTGTTCACTTAGCGGCACAAGCGGGTGTTAGGTATTCAATCGAGAATCCTATGGCTTATGCTGACTCTAATTTAATTGGTCACTTAACCATTCTTGAAGGTTGTAGAAACAATAATATTAAACATTTGATCTATGCTTCTTCTAGTTCGGTTTATGGTTTGAATAATAAAACGCCATTTTCGACGAGCGACTCAGTTGACCACCCAGTATCGCTTTATGCTGCAACCAAAAAGTCTAATGAGTTGATGGCGCATAGTTATTCGCATCTGTATGACGTGCCAACAACAGGGTTAAGATTTTTCACCGTTTACGGTTCATGGGGACGACCTGATATGGCGCCCTATATATTC
>JBLIBL010000045.1:0-25759 GCA_047633355.1 Polaribacter sp. | reverse complement strand
ATGGGTGCTTTCATTTATCTGAGCACTCACATCAATAAATGAAGTAGGTTGATCACTGTCACACGTTTGGACGATATTTTTGGTGACTAGCCGTTGTCGTCATTTGCTAAAACTGGCGTATGAAATCCGCAATACTAACGGTCCATTGCTCTGGGGTTCTGTGGGATGATTTGATGGTGTGATCTAATGTTGACTAGATTGCTAAGCACCGAGACTTTATCGACTAGTACTTACCAATCTTACTTTTTATAATTATTCATTGCTTCAAACTGCTGTTTAATAAAGTCACCCGTTGAATTCAATTTAGAAACAAGAGCATCATTATATAAAAAAGTACTTTTCAATATAGCTTCTTGAGCAGACATTCTAGCATCTAGAGCGGTTCTTTTTGCTAAAAGAGTTTCTTTATCGGTATCAAGGGAACCTTGCTTATTTGTTATTAAACCATTGTTTTTATCTAGCATGCCTAATAGCATTTCGTTTAATTGATCGGCAAAACCCGTGATATACGTAACGGATCCGCGCTGCCCAATACTTCCACCCGTAATTTTTAATCGAATCCCACTTGATTCATCAACATTTCCTACTTTTGCTTCTCCCGATTCTCCATCAGCAGTGCCATTAATAAATCCAAACACTAAAGATGTAGGCCCTGGAACATCAATCATTTCGACAGTAGAATTTTCACCTGTGGACGCAGAAATAATTCCAAATTTTTGATATGAAAAAGAAGCCGGATCATCGTTATACTCAACCTTCACTGAAATCCCTTCAGCTTTATATGCTGCATCATCATTAATCGCGGCTGCTAAGGCAGCCGCTAAGGATTCTCCTGAATTATACACAGCAGGTTGAGCTAAGTTAATAATGGCCTCCTTACCATCTACTTTTATTGTAAATGTATTATTAGTCGCATCTATATTGACTGGTGAGGTAAAGTCTGTAGCAGCATTAGCGATATAAAAGCCATTGCTGGCTTTTTTATTACCGTCTTGAGCCGAAAGAAACTGCCCATTACCTTTCGCTTCTACACCATTAATTTTACCTTCAACATCCTGCCCTGTAGCGACAGAAGGTGAATAAACAGCAGCATCCTGCAGTCCAAAATACGAAATAGCGGCGGCATCAATATCAGTAAAAGAGACTGATGTTGCATTTCCCCCCGCATTTATTTCGAAGGAGCCTAGATCAGTTACTGGGTCATAGACATAGCTTACGTCAGCATCAACGTCATAACCATAACGCCGACTATCATCAAAGCCTAACGCATCATAACCATTAGCTTGCACGTCATTCACTAGGCCTAAATTAGCACTCGTCGTACCGGCAATATTTTTAACTTCAATGTTTGATCCTGAACCAAATGTTGCCGCCGTTTTAACACCATTTTTCGCGATTGTTTCGAAAAACAAATTCCCACTACCATCTAATTTAGCGAGTACATCCCCAGACGAATACTGACCACTTGCAGCAAGTGCAGTATTCAGTGCACTCTGAACTGCACCTAAAGTCGAAGAAGCGTCATTTGTTCCTGCAGTTCCATCGGCAATAACATCAACATTAATATCAATACCATCTACCGCCAAAGTAAATGTTGCATTATTACCAATACCACTAAAGTCGATGCCCGTAGAAATATCGGTGGTCACTAGATTGGAGTCTGACTTAGCACCACGACCATCCGAGGTTATCTCCATGTATTCACTGTGACCGGTAGCAACAGAAGATAATTTCACGCCCGTTCCATCCAAGCTAGCAGTAACAACACTACCTGGAGCACCACCAAAAGCAGCATCCAGCGCTGCCTGTATATCCGTAATATTATTGCCCGAATCTGTGTTTATAATAACCTCTTGCTCTACCCCAGAAATATTCAACATAAAGCCTGAATTAATCGTAGAAAAATCAATATTAGTACTAATATCACGGGTACCAGTGCTGCTTTCTCCTCCTTTAGTTAATCCTGAAAAAGCAGGATCAATTGCCAGAGCACTATCCATTGCAGCTTCAATGGCCGTCGCTAGGTCAGCACCCGACAAATAAGTACCAGCAGGTACACTGATCTTAGAGGTCGTGGTTATGCCATCAACCCCCATATTAAACTCAGTAGGGGTTGCAAAAGTTAAACCTGGATCATCGCCATTGGTTTGTATCCCCTGAGTACCAATCAAACCCAATTGAATATCACTTGTAGCATTACCTACAGCGGATATCTCAATTTGTTCACTACTACCAATTGCCGAAGTGGTAAACGTTAAAAATCCATTATCATCAAAGCTGGCCACAACATTGCCCGATAATACCGTAGCATCAATAGCCGTTTGCACTGCTTGCAAGGTATCTTTTCTATCGCCAATAATACCATCAGTATTTAAATCATTACCCGCAGCGTTTAGGTTTACCGTAACAGGAATTGCACCACCACCAATATCTAATAAAAAGGTCGCATTACTCGTAGAAAAATTAATCCCCTCAGTGCTAGCCAGTGAACGATTTCCAGGCTGAGTCGCAGAGCCCTTACCTAAGAACGCATCACTGTTTAACGTAGTCAAGGCAACCGCTTCGTAAGTGCCCTTACCTGGGATATTAAAACCCAACGTATTCGACGTATTTGCATCCGTACTAGTAAAAGAGATTTGAGAACTTTCACCATATTTATTAGAGGTAATATCGAAACTTTTATCACTAGCATTATAAGAAATAGAAACACCATATTGAAATTTCTTATAGGTTTCATTGCTATTTATCTGCAAAGCAATTTGTTTGGCAAGTTCATCACCTGTCGCATAACTGCCAGAAGTTAAGGTAATCGCTTCATTTTTACCATTTAAATTTAAAGTGAAATTATTATTGCTATCATCAATGATAACGGGGTTTGTAAAATCCAATCCCGCAACACTGCCTCCTTCATAAATAGCTTGGGTCGCTAACTGTGTAATCTCTACGCCATAGGTTCCTGGTTTGGTATTGATCGAGTCATTCACATAACGTATTTGAGAATCTGTCGCATCACCACTTTTTGCTAAAATGCTGGTTACTGATTCGCGCTCTTCCTTAATCGCTTTTGAAAAAACAGTGGGATCAAATTCCAATAAGAAATCATTGTTTCTATCAGTATTTACGCCTAGCTCAGTAAGGGATCGATATTTTGTTCCCGTTAAGCCATCGATCGGCTGGCTAATCATAGACCGAACTTGAGTTTGCATACTGCGTAAGGTTGAATCCCCTAGCAGCAGGCCTGCTTGCTCGGTATCGGAGTCATAAGAGGTTAAATCGTCAGTGAATTTTTTAAATTCATTATAGGCATTTACAAAATCTTGAATTTTTTCTTGCAACCCAGAGATATCAGGAGCAACAGTGACCGATACGGGCTTTCCTACATCGCCTGCTTTTAAATTTAGCGTAACCCCAGGCACCACCTCTTCAATAGAATTGGATTCACGGGTGATGGTAAGTCCATTTACATTTAACAGTGCAGCCTCCCCTTTAGCAGTCTGCGTTAGAGTACCAGGGCCTGTTTGTATTTCATTATAAGCCAGTGCCGATAACCCCGTTGTTGCAGTAGCACCGGTGTCATCTAGCGTTAAAATACGCATGCCACTATTAGCGCCCGTATCTTCCGAGGTAATCACTAAACGATAACCCGAACCATCATTAATAATCGAGGCTTTAGCGCCAATATTGGCTTCGTTAATAGCATCGCGTATGCCACTTAATGTTTTATTAGAGTCATCGATAATAATGGACGGTCCACCCTTAGTTGGATCAACATCCTGACTTAAAAAATCGCCGCTACCATCATAGGTAATTTCACCAAAACTAATCTGAATTTGACCCGTATCAATAATTTCATCAAAACTCGAATAAGTATCCGTGACCACACTGTGAGCTTTTGCCGTGTTTAATACCTCAACACTATAAGTACCTGGCTGAGCGAGAATAGAGGCTTCAGTCGTTAAGATACTTTCATCTGACGAGGTTGCTAAAGTTGCTCCTGCCGTAGAAGGCAGAGACAAAGCAATAGTGGCGCTTTGTAAAGTGGAGGCTAGAGACTTAATTTCACCATAAGCGGTAATACGAGCGTCTAGAATTGTTTCATCGCGCTCAAAACGCTTATCAGCCGCTTCTCGTTCCGCACCAACAATTTTTTCGACTAAGTCGTTTGTTAGTACTCCTGAGCCTAAACCTAATGATTCAATACTGGCCATATCGATATACCTCTAATAAAAACCTTGAACAGCTGGAACGCGAAAACCCCAGCACTCGCTTTATCGGCCAGTCTGGGGTTATTTTTAGCTAATTGCTCAAATAAGTGCTAGATAAAAGTTCTTACTGTCACACTTGAGCGCTAAACAATAACGATGGTTCTTCATCATTCAAGTTTTGCGCCAACTCCAGTGCCAGCTCATTAGGTATTTGCCTGATCAACTCTGCTGACAATGTATCAAATACTTTAATTACTGTTTTTCCACTTTTTTCATCCACTTGAAAATTAAGTGTTCTTTGCGTTGTCTGAACATAATCATTAAGTTTAGAAACGGCATCCTTAACTTGCTGATCAGAAATATCGACAATTTTTTCCACATTTTGTGACAAGTCTTTGCCGCTTTCTGTTTTTTTGCCACTTTCGGTCACGTCTACCTGCTGTTCTTTTTCATGAGTTTTAGCAGCAGCCAATGAACCTCTTTCGGATACATGTAATTTTAAATCATTCATAATCCACCTCTCTTTACCCTTAAGGAATCTTCGACTTTTAATAACGATTAAAAGCCGAAGTGATTAAGTCGTTAAAGACTTATCCCAATAGAGAAAGAACCTGCTGACCAGAAGCATTAGCCTGGGCTAATATCGATATACCGGCCTGTTGCAGTACGTTAGTACGTTGCAGCTCTGCTGTTTCAGCAGCGAAATCGGCATCCTGAATTCGCGAATTTGCAGCATTCAGGTTTTCAGAGGTTACTTGCAAGCCACTTACAGTGGATTCTAAACGGTTTTGCGTTGCACCGAGATCTGCTCGCTGACTTGCCACTTGACCAATGGCATTATCGATAGCGGTTAGTGCTTCGGTCGCACCTTCAAAGGTAGATACATCGATATCCGTTAAGAACTGACCGTCCTCACCACCACCAAACGAACCAGCAGTTAAGCCCAGAGCCGTTAATTCATCCGCCCCTTTAGTTCCGCCTTGAATATTAATCTCTTGAGCAGATTTCAAGGTTACTTGAGAATAAGTAGTTTCATATACATCACCCTCAATCTCAGTACCGCGTTCACCAATCGAGTTAGAGCTACCACCGGTACCGATATCAGCCTCACCAATACCATTTACCGTAGCATCTAAACCAATCTGGGCTCCAAAAGTTGTTCCTCGACCCACGTTATTGGCACCATCATTATCGATAGCAACTGAAATATTTCGGCCATCTGCTGCTTTTAGAGTAATGGACTCCCCATTATTTTCTGCAGAAACCCCTGTTTGATCAGCTTTAGCATTAATTAAATCAATGGCGGATTGACGTGTTCGATCCTCATCGATACTTCCAGTACCATTATCTAGTAAAGAAACTGCGCCAATGTCAACACCATTGATGTAAAGCTTACCCGAATCACCTACAGTATAGTTTGAACCACCGGTAGAACCATCGTTAAAGTTTGTACCGCTACCACCAACCACAACAGTCTCATTGGTCGAAGCTGTCACTCCTGTTTCACTACTTACCTTATTGATTGCGGCTGCAACAGCAATGCCTGAAGCTGCCTTGAGGCTAGACTTAATGGTATTACCTGAACTATCTTTAATAGAGGAGGCCGTGTCCGTCGCTGCATCAGCACTCCTGATATTCACCCCATTTAATACCAGGTCACCATCACCTAGCCCTGTTAACGGCTGTGTTATAGCAACGGCTGCCGCTGATACATCAACGGTATTCGCGGTAACACCTACCGATGCTGCAGACTCTAAAGATCCGCTCGTCGCTAAATAGGTTGTCACAATCCCTAGGCTTGAACTCGTTGTTGCACCACCAGTTGAGTTTAATGCTTTATTAGAAGTTAAACTAAATTCACCAACCGAAGTATCATCAACCTCAATATCCTTAATATAGCCAGTAGCAACTACGGTTGTACCTGATGAGTTAGCAGCAGTTGACCCTGCTACAACAGCTAATGCAGCTGAAGTACCACCTGCTCGATCATTGACTGTTACCGATAAAGCCGATGCACCTCCAGAGGTACTGTATAGATTAAGACTTAGCGTATTACCATTTACATCCACCACCTGAACATCGGAGTTGCTGGCAGTACCTTGGACAGTTGCAACTAAGCCACTAGTCAATGCGTTTATCTGAGATGCGAATGACTGAGCAGTATCGGAAACCGAACCTGCAAAACTGATAATACCTAGTGAGTCTCCTGCGGTAGTAGAATCAAAGATATTTAACGTAACGCCTGCACTCTGGGTAACAAGACCCGCCCCAGCAACCGTAATGGTAGTCTCTGCAGTTGCTGAAACACCAGTGAAACTATTTAAGGCATCACGAATTTTATCAGCACCAAAACCACCTGAAGTCGCACCGATTTCAATAGTTGAACCAGTACTTCCTAACGTCGCTGTATTGCCTTGACCATCTGATAACGTTAGCTGCTCGTTACCCGCACTTGTAATTGTCATATGATCATTTGAAGAGGTTGTTACGACTACTAGAGTACCTTGGCCTTCTAGAGCAAAGAAACTGGTTGTACTAATAGAGTCCCCTGAAGTCTCAGTAACAACACTTGAAGTAACTTGAGCGACGCCTTTATCATAAGTACCTGCTGCTAGGCCTGAATTAGCTAGATTACCGTTACCGGTACCATCACCACCTGAAATCTCAATATTTTTAACGTCACCAGCTGCTACTAAAGTGAAACCACCCTCATAAGTTTCAAATGCACCTGCGTTTGTATTAGCATTGTACTGAGCGCCCACTGCTAAGCCAGACGCGGAAGCAACCGAAGCCAATGAACCAGTTCCAAAGTCATTAACGTTATCCACACCAAGTGAAATATTACGGCCATCAGCCGCACTTAACGTAACACCTAACGCATCAGACTCAGAATCTGTTGCTACAATACCTGTTTGATCTGAAACTGCATTAATGGCCTGCGCAACCGAAGCACGAGTTGTCGCAGTATCAGCACTGGTTGAAATTTCAATTTCGAGTCCATTAAGTGTAATCGTACCACTCAAAGCACTACCGGTCATTTCACTACCAGAAACTGTATTTTCATTAACAAAGGCTTTTACACCGGTCTCATCAGATTTGCTATTGATCGCTGCAACCTTGGAAATAGCACTTCCAGATTGATTAGCTACAGAAGCTGTATCATCTTCGGACTTCGATGGAGAAATGGCCGTGCCATTAATAATTAAATCGCCATTCTGTAATCCCGAATTACTCCCTTGAGCACTAATACCAGCAGCTTGCGAAGAACCTAGTTTGTCTGCGGTCAGCTCAGCGATAGAAACATCAAGTGTTTCTCCAGCGTTAGCACCTACTTGGAAAGTAGCAGCGAAAGATCCGTCTAGAAGATTACGTCCGTTAAACTGGGTGTCTTCAGCGGTTGTTGATATAGCATCAACCAGCTGACTAACTTCCGCCTGAAGTGCATCTCTATCCACATCTGAGTTAGTAGCGTTAGCCGATTGCACAGCCAGTTCACGAATACGCTGAAGATTATCGTTAATTGACCCCAATGCCCCCTCTGCTGTCTGCGCTAAAGCGATACCATCACCCGCATTACGAACAGCAACATTTAAACCCTTTATTTGAGAGGTAAAGCGTGTAGAAATCGATAAACCCGCAGCATCATCTTTCGCACTATTGATTCGTAAACCTGACGATAGACGCTGAAGAGCCTGTTGGTTTGATGATTGTGATTTGTCTAAGTTACGTTGCGCATTAATTGACGCAATATTCGTATTAATAATCTGTGGCATAGCCGTTTCTCCTGATCCGAATTTGCGCTCTTGGATTGATAATCAAGTTGATAACAATGCCGAATGATGCGCCTTTAATAACTTACAACTAGGTTAACGACAGCACTCATTGAAACTTTAGGCTTGTGTATAAAAAAAGTGCAAAAAAATCAGAAGAAATAAGTTGGACGCTGGTATGTTTTATGCATACTATTTATAGAGATTTTAAAATAAAAGGCTTACTTAATGTCAAATTCAAAAACACTTCAGCAAGAGATGCAAGCATTACGTTCTAAAAATGAATACTTTTTTTCTAAGAAAGAACCCACAATATACAACCTAATTAAAGATAAGAAGTTTACTAGCTCTGATCTCAGTATTATAAAAACAGATACCTTAGAGCTAGAGCTCGATGTTATAGAAAAAGGAGAATCAAGGTATTTTGGCGCGGGTAAGTCATATAGCCAGCAAGAAGCCGATAAATTTTTGACACAAATGCACCCCGGCATCACCTTACCAAAGTTTTTAACTACCGATTCTGAAATTTTTTCCTTTGATCGAGTGGGATCCGCGCACTTTAGACAACTTGCTGAAACTATCGGAGAGAAGGTAGATGCTAGCGGAGATATCCACTTACCAGAATTTTATCCCATGCTAGTCATAATGGGCGTTGGACTTGGCATACATTTAGAAAAATTGGTTAGAGAAAAAGAAATCAGTAGCTTGATTATATATGAGCATAAACTAGACAGGTTTCTAACAAGCTTATATACCGTAGACTGGGAAAACATCTATTCCTACTTTAATATCGACAAAGGTCACTCTTTACAGATAATAATATCTTCGACAGATGACATGCGCATTAATAAAGGAATACTATGGAATGAAATAACTTGTTATTGTCCTCATTTTCCATTTACAACTTTGTTTTACAACCACTTAAATGACAAAACAAACGGTAAAATAATTATCGAAATAAAATCTGATATTATTACCTACCTGCAACAGTGGGGACATTACGACGATGAAATCAACCAATATAATAATGCGCGTCAAAATTTATTACAGGGGGCCAAAACTTTTAATCCTAGTACGTTCAAGGTAAACCCTCACATTCACGTCGCGGTCGTTGGTGCCGGCCCATCTCTCGATGAAAGAATTGAAATATTACAAAAGTATCGTGATAAATTATTAATTATATCTTGCGGAACGACGCTCGGAACTTTATGTAAATACAATATAAAACCTGATTTCCATGTTGAACTAGAATCAGATTATGTAGTCTACGAGGCCCTATCGAAAGCAACCACAGCTGAGTTTAGAAAAGGGATTAAATTATTAGCTTCTGCTCAGGTAAATCCACGATGCATGGAACTATTTGAAGAGAGCTGCTTATACTTTAAAGATTCTACCGCACTCTCAGAGTTATACATACATAATGAAAACGATGTAATCAGACATACAACACCAACATGCACTAACGCCGGCATTGCTATTGCTACTAAGCTTGGATTCAGAAATATATTTCTATTCGGTACTGATTTTGGCTTCGTAGAAAAAAACAAACACCATGCAAGTGGCTCAATTTATTATAAAGATGAAAGTGACATTTCATTTGTATTATCTGGCGCAAATGATTTTAAAAAAGAAGCTACCATTAAAACAATGGGAGTCCATGGTCAATTAATTGAAACGAAACCGATGTACTATACAGCACAACGCAGAGTTGAAGAATGTATTAAGTACTGTCACAGACAAAACATCACTATATACAACTGCAGTGACGGTGCTAGTATTAAAAACACTCAATGGATATCTAATAAGAAGCTGACTAGTATATTAGAAGCATCTAAAGTAGCAGCATCCCCTAAAGAATTAACTGAAGCTATATACAACTCATGCAGTGCAGTACCCAACGAGATCATCGACGAAAAATCAAAGATTTTACTAGCCTTAATTGACAATGTATTAACTACATTAAACAAAAGAAAGATTAACAATAAAAAACCAATCAGCTTATTTGATATATCAAAAAATATTTTCATACAGAGCAATATAATTAGTCGCCATGGCACTGACCGATTAGGTTACATACAGTATTTTATTCGTGGTCAAATCTGGATATACCTTTCAATTTATTATACTTATGCATTAAGTGCAAAAAATCAAGACGAACTTGACTTTGTCGTATCAACTACAGAGAGTTGGCTTGAAGAACATCAGAAGATTCTAATTACAGAAATGAAAGACATTCTTTTTCATAAAAGGTCATTAGATAACGATCGCTGGATAAATGAAACTGTTGAAAGTGAAGAATTTAAAAAAACGAGCTAAATCTCTAATTGTTATTAATTGCACTATATTAATCAAGGAAAGAAAGTTTAAATGACTCAATCATTCAAAAATCCTAATGCATGGAATGATTTTTCTGAAAGATCCTGGCATGCACGTAAAAAAATAATGAAATCTATTATCGATTCTGGTGAGAAAAATCCTCTAAGTGTAATAGATAAATTCGCTTCAATAAACCGATTCTCCATTGAACATATGCCAGAAGGAGTAGGAACCGATTTTATTTTTGAGAAAGATCAATTTTATAGGCATGACGATGTCATTAACATCACCAAAAATGGCGAAGAACATAGCATTCAAACTCAGAATATTGGTATTCTTCCAACGGGGTTACCTATTGATGTAATTATAAACCATAGAGATCAAGAGCAAGTTGTATCAAGCTATACAAGCTGCAACCATACTGAATTCATTGCCGACTACTGCAGAGGCCAGAACTTTGATGCAATTATTGAACTAGGGTCTGGCTACAGAAAAAATCTTATTAAAATATTCAATCAAGGTCGACCAAATATACCTTACTACGGAGGCGAGTTTACTGAAAGTGGCACTCAGTGTGCACAAATGTTGGCAGATTTGAGTAATGAACTATCATTAATACCCTTTCGATTTGATTATCGAGTCCCAGATTTTTCCAATATTTCAGAATATAATCATGTACTTGTTTTCACTTGTCACTCCATTGAACAGGTCGAGTTTATACCCGACAAGCTAATACCTGAAATATAAAAAATTGCAGACAATGTTACCTGCATACATATCGAGCCGTTTGGTTTTCAAATGGTCAGTAAAGAAAGCCAATCAGAAGTCGACAAAAAACATAGGGAATATTTCAAATCAAAGCATTAGAATTAAAATTTAGCACATTTTTTATGTACGCCACAAAATTGCAGGTGACATTTCATTAAAATATATAGCTAAAAATTTTCTTGGTAGAGTAGAAAAAACGCAAACTCATTAGCTTTATGGAAATCAATCTAATAAAAGAAAGGGACACTAGAATGCCAGATAAACTTATAGACTCCATACTATCATGCAGCGACCTAATTGTTGTATTGGAAAACAGGTATGGAGATCAGTATATAGAAAGCTATTTATTACCGAATATATTATATTCTAAGGGACAGTTTTGGGGGAAGTTCAGGAATAACCACTCATCTGACACACACATTGGTATCAACAATTTAAATTCCATTTCATATGCTTATAATAACTTTAGTAATATAGTGTCAACATCTTGTTTACACGATAGGTTAGAAAGATATTATTCAGCACATAGCTATTCCTCGGTTAATTTTCATACGCGCGGAAATTATTCTAAGATATGGAGCAATATCGAAAATAATAATATAACGTTAATTAGTAAAGCGGTTAAAGAAGGAGCTAGACTTAAAGTAAAACTAGAAGATAATGATGGCTATACCTATATACTGCCAGCTCATACCGTTGAGGTATTCGAAAAAGATAATAATTTCACACTGGAAACTGAATACGATGGCTATCCAGAAAGACTTAGGCATTTTCAAGCAATAGAGAAATTAAGTTCGTACATGGACTCAGAACTGGTTAATTACTCTGCACCAAACTATCCGGCGACAAATTTTGAAGAAACCATTATGTTTTTAACGTCCTATATTATTAAGAAAAATGGATTTATATTAAAACGCTCAATAAGTAATACCCTCTCGATTGATAGAGAAGAGCTACAATATAATAATGTCGAGATATGGGTAGAGAATAATTAAAGAACCAGATTGTAGACACCATCTCTCTCAGCCCTATTCAACACTAAATTAATGCAATCTGAGGCTGATATCTTGTTTGATTTTTAATCACTCCGAAGCAAATCTGAATTAGCTTTCGCATTGCGTGTAATCCCCCCTATATTTAATAGCAGTCAAAAGTAGAGAATTCTCGTACACTGAACCAAAGGGATTCTTTATGAAAACATCACGATATTCAGACAGCCAGATCATCTCAATTTTAAAAGAAAATGAAGACGGTGCCACTGTGCCTGATCTGTGCCGCAAGCACAGTATGAGCTCGGCGAGCTTTTATAAATGGCGATCAAAGTTTGGTGGCATGGATGCCTCACTCATGAAGCGAATGAAAGAACTAGAAGATGAAAATCGCCATCTAAAGAAAATGTACTTGGAAGAAAAACTCATCGCAGAAATTGCTAGGGAGATCACCGAAAAAAAGTTGTAAAGCCAGCTCGCCGTCGAGAACTGGCTAAACAGGTTCAATCTGAGTACGGCATCAGCATTCGTATTGCCTGCTGTGCTCTATCGATCAGTGCGACTTGCTACGCGTATCACGATAAGTTATCAGATGAAAACTCAGAAATTGCTGACTGGCTATTGAGGCTGACTGAAACTCATAAGCGCTGGGGGTTTGGGCTGTGCTTTCTATTTTTGCGTAACAGTAAGGGCTTTAAATGGAATTATAAGCGCGTTTATCATATCTATCGTGAACTGGAGCTTAACCTACGAATAAAGCCTCGAAAGCGTATTAAACGAGATAAACCAGAAGCTTTAAGCGTGCCTTCAAAAATTAATCAGGTTTGGTCTATGGATTTCATGAGTGACTCTTTGAAAGATGGTCGATCTATTCGTACTTTTAATGTGATTGATGATTTCAATCGTGAATGCCTAACGATTGATGTGGCGCTATCATTACCCACTCAAAGAGTTATTCGATCCTTGAATCAAGCCATCGAATGGCGCGGTAAGCCTCTTGCTCTTCGCTGTGATAATGGCCCTGAAACATCAGTCAGGATTTAGTCGATTGGGCTTCGGAGCAGCAGATTACCTTGCTTTATATTCAGCCAGAGCAGCCCACTCAGAATGCATACATTGAGCGATTTAATGGTACAGCGAGACGAGAATGGTTAGAGTTAAATATTTTTGAAGACATCGAGCATGCTCAACTATTGGTAATTCAATGGCAATGGACTTACAATAATGAACGACCCCATTCAGCAATTGGTGGTATTCCACCGAGGCAATTGCTTTAGCTGATTAACTCTCTATTTTTAACTGAGGTTAATAATGGGGGGATTACACTTACAATCAAACTCCTTTGCCTATGGTTATATAGCTATTCTCACTAAAATTTAAGAACGAATTTTCAATATAACCCATCTGATCTTTAGGACTGGCTACATGATCCTTAGAATTATTGGCATCCTTGCTACCACATTTAAACTGAGATAATACGAAATCCAGGCCCTTTTTATTAACTCCAAGCCAGTCATACATAAGTTCATTATACTTTGCAGGCTGATCTTGATAATAGCTAACCAAAGATTTTGCGTGCTCGCGAGTTAAGCGACCATGCCGTATCTCACGACAAGCATGATCTGTCACCTTAGAAAATCCTGTTTTTAACATTTTAATTTCATCATGTAGATGCATATAATGATGACAATCCACATAATCGTAGCAATCGAAAGTACGGGAAAATTTTGCTGTTTGATAGTCATGTTTTTCTATCATCAGCTCATGCTGGGCCTTTGGGTCCCAGCGTACATAGTTTCCAAGATAAATCCCCCTAACACCGATTGAATTTAGGTCATGATCATCAGGATAACGATACTGCCAAATATCTGATTCAGATAAAGTATCAAATGTCGTTAACAGGTCATCAGCTTCATACCCCATTAAGTCATGATCTTTTCTATACCTTCTGGTCATCTCAACTTCATGTTCATGAGAAAACATGCCTACCTGCTCTAAACCTTGGTGCGCCCCCCAGATAATTAAAGGTATTTTATAGCGCACAGCTGTTTGAACAGGAAATACAGTTTGCCCAGCAATACAGTGCCAATACAAACTCCCCATTCTTCTAAGAGTTGTTTTTACAATATTCTTAACTGATATAGGGTTAACATTTTGCATTACTATATCGCAATTAAATCGAATTCTCAGGTTTGCTAGGTTTCTTATGCCCACTTCAGTATTCCAATACTTATTGTAGGACACTAATAATGGATTTAGACCAAGCTTTTCTTTAACAAGGTGAACAATATAGTAAGAGTCCTGCCCACCGGTTACCGGAATAATACAATCATAATTTGTTTTATCGCTACTTTTATAACCCGCAACAAGTTTTTCTAGCTTTGACCAACGCTCACTCCAATCTAGAGTGTCTTTTTCTTCATGAATTCTACAACCTGAACAAATACCTTCAGCATCGATAACTAAGCCAAGAGGATGACTCAAAGGATATAAACAGCGTTGACATTGAGTATAACTTATCATTTCTAGGTCCAACATTCTTGCTGATAATTTGCGAGGCGAACTGGCTGCAGACCCAAATTCAATTTCAGTTTTTGTATTGCATGCTCGGAATAATTCAAAAAGTTACCGACTGCAACAGCGGAAACCCTACTGTTGGATAAACCAATATTTAGCAGTTCAGTAGAGCTTAGCCCGCCAAACAATATTAGTGGGACATTATCCACAGGGAAGTAATCAATCAGGTCAAAATTAAACGAATCCTTTTTTCCTTCATTATCGGCATCGATTATTAATGCTTCAGATATCAACTTATTTGAAAATAACTCCAGTAAGTCATCTTTGAAAATTGCCTTTTTATTGGTCAAATAATTAAAATAATACAGCTTATCTTTTGAGGTTTTTTTCAGGGGTATACTGGCGATTAACGCTTGAGCACCTAGTTTATGAGCAAGCTTACTTACTTCAGTTATTCCATTATGCAGCATAGCATCTAGGCAAATACGATCAGCACCCGCTCTAACAACCTCAATTGCTTGTTTCTCGGTATTAATCCCACCGGCATAAATAATGGGAGTAGTAATATTCGCATTGGCTATTTTATTGATAAGCTCGAAGTCAGGACCTAGTTTAGCAGAGCTACGGTCAATCACCTGAAGCAGTATTTCATCCGCTCCCCATCGATCTAAATTCTCAACTAAGCACTCTGGTTTTCCTAAGGGCAGGTACTGCTTATATCCGATAGACTGTACCGCCCAGCCATTTAAAACGGTAACCACGCCAATTAAACGTTTTTTAATCATTATTTGACTCATTATCAGAAATCATTGTATTAATTAAACCCGTCAATAATTCTAGGCCATCATTTTGGCTTTTTTCTGGGTGAAATTGAACGCCACAGATATTAGATTTTTTTACCATCGCAACGACCGGATGAATATTCCTGCCAATACCGACGACATACTCCTCTGCTGCTTTGAATTCATATGAATGATTAAAGTAATAGCTGTTCCCATCCAATGAACCATAACCTGAATCATCATTTACAATTTCTAAGTTATTCCAGCCTATATGCCAATCCATACCCATTAACGGTTTAACTTCTCCTGGTATCAAACCTAATCCTTGAGTAAATCCAAGTTCATATGAACAATCAGCTAATAGCTGCATACCGAGGCAAACACCCACAATAGGGTTTCCATATTTTGCATACTGATGAATGGGTTTTACTAACTTTAAGTTATTGATCGCCTCCATCGCGGAGGGAAATGCACCAACGCCAGGAATTAATAATAAACTTATTTCCTTGAAATCATCTTCACATTTAACAAGTCGTGTTCTGAAATTAAGTTTATTAATAGTGTTCTTAACAGAAGTACAGTTCCCTGCACCATAATCCAGTATACCAATAACATGTTTTATCATAACCCAAGCCCTACAGTGAACTTAGGTTTTATTTTTCCATCGTTAGTGATAGAAAACAAATCTAAATTAACGGACGAGTGCACTTGCCCCCAGAATTCATCGTAACTAATACCTATATATTGGCAAAAACTGGTAATGTACGAGTCGCCACAGGAGTGATCATATTTTGAAACGGTTGCAATCCCCTCTTCTCTCGTCATCCTACCTAATCTAATTTCTTCATTGACATAATCAGTAACTCGACCAAAACCAAATTTATAATATTTAATCATCTGATTCAAGGTTACCCAGTCTTCATCGAGAGCCGTCACCCCATAAAGGTCACCTGTATTTTCGACAGTATCATCCCGTATATCTAAACCATTAAGACAGGAGTAACTCGCATTATTGACCAACGACCAATCACCTAAAAACCAACCAAGATAAATGATTTGAATATTGGCTTTTTCAAATGATTCAAGATCAGGATATCGATAAGGAATGAGGTCACCATTATCTCCGTGCATTTCTTCAATCCAATCCAATGCACCCCCAGAAAGTGTATTCATGTTTCTCAAGTTATTGCCGTCATAACCCGTTCGCCCCAGAGTTTTCATATCCCCTAACTGTAAACCTGGGTTTTCACCCCAGAAAATAAGAGGAATGTCATACCTGATCGCAAGCTGAGGTACTGAGCTAAACAGCGCGAGCTCTGTCGATCTTGCCCAGTTGGTAAAACGATCGAAACTGTGGCGCATCAGCTTTTGCCATGTTTGCGGAGCAGGAGCTACAAGTACACAATCGAAGCCTAGATTAATCAATTGTGAAATATTATCAGTGCCCCTGTGCGTCACTTGCTCGGGCGGGTAGGATAAGCACGCTAACAATGGCTTCATACCAAGCTTATCGCGCACAAATAGCGCCTGCCGCATACTGTCTTTACCACCACTAACACCAATAATACAATCAAATTGATGCTTCTTACTCTTGGGGAACTCGTCAACAAGATCCATCAGAATATCAAAACGCTCCTGCCAGTCGACACGCTTTAATTCATGAAAATAATTACAAGCAGGACAAACCCCCTCGTCTGTAAAAATAATATTGGGGCGAGTATCTGGCTGCAAACACTCTTTACAATACTTCATAATTTTCAACCAAGTTTGATAAATGAATAATGTTCGAATGAGGAAGTATGCACTTGGGTTTAGAGGCAGGAATAGCCGACACTACCGTTTTATTCGCAGCTAGCGCGATGATCATCGCATAAGTTTGACAGCCGATAACAACGTTTGACCAAGCCAGTTGCTTGGCTAAACTTATTTCAGAAGATACTCTTATAGACAGTAGCTCGTTCGTCCTTAATAAATGAGTATATTTGCCTTCATCATCAGAGGGATGAGGGCGAATAATAACTTCTATAAATCCCTGAGTTGATAGTAATTTAATATTTTCAATAAAATAATTAAACGATAATACCTCGCCTGCAACGTCCAATGGACCCCATTGATCCCTTATGGGTTCCATCAAAAATAAAAACTTCTGATGGGCTGAAGTTTGAATTTTATAAGAGTTAACTAGCTCAACTTGAGACTCTAAATAATCATTAGGCATCATTGATAAAGGGATACTGGCTATATCGATCGTCGCAATGGCTTTAGCGTACTCATCAACACCCCATAAATGGTCCGGTAATATCTCAACCTTATTATATGAAAATCGTTGACGGTAGTTTGTCCAATGATCCAATACCGATATTATTTCTATCGATTTCTTGCGAGCCATTTTCACAGCATTAAACTCAATATCAGTCTGCCAGCCAGTGCCCACGATCAACACCGAACAGGTCGATACCAGCTCTGCTATAGAGAGTTCTAAAAATTCAGTTAATAATTCCTTTGCAATAACGAGTGCTGGGCCATGAAAAGAGAGTTTAAGGTTTACCTCTATAAACCGCCCTTTAGCAATCCAGGCGATAAGGTGGTTTGCTGCGCCCGCATCATGAGCAACAATACCTACCGTTTTATTGCCAAAATTAAAGTGTGAAAAATCTTGCATAATACACAATATCCATAGGCTGACCATCCACTAGTTCTTGACCTGCGCGTATACCATCAAGCTTCATATCACTTGCTTTCATCAGCCCGATCATAGGCAGATTACAAGCAAGGGTGCCTGCGGTGACCTTTCTTATATTAATAACATTAGATAACAAGTCGACAACTGAACACCAGGCTTGCTTAGCATAACCCTTACCCCAATAATCCTTATTACCTAACAGTATCCCAACATCCGCCGTATTATGGGGCCGACTACAGTGAATCGTTAAAGTACCAATTACAATGTCACTTAATGCATCTTCTATCGCAATAAAGAGGCTGGGACTATTTTCAAAACCATCGAAGAAGTTAATACAAGATTCTGTAGTATGTTTAATAAATTTTTGATTACTGTATTGCACAACGTCCATATCATTTAACCAGCCAATATACTGTTCACTAATATCTGTGCGAGTGAATAGCCTAAGACTAACCAGATCAGTATTGAGTGGCAGTTGATTCTTTATGGAATTTAGCATTTCCATTTTATGCCAAGCTCTCTAAATTGGCCCATACTTTGGTAAATACCTTTATGATTAAGTCTATATCATCATTCGATAATTCATAGACACACATGCCAAAACCGATATAGTTATTATCATTTAACGCTTCAGCCACAGGGCAAATACCTTTTTGGTAGCTCACGTCTCGATGAACACATTCAGAACTCCAGGGAAAACCTTGAGTTCCATAGGCAATTTTTTGTTGATACATCGGTAGCAAATGCAAATTTTGATAGCGATCACTTACCTCAACACCTTCTGCGGCTAAAGCATCAACAATACTCTTTCGGCTACAGGTCAATACCTCAAGATCCAAGATCATGGCGTAAATATAATATACATGAGAAGAATTTTCTTGGACTTTAGGAATCTTTAATCCCTTTAAATTAGCCAAGCCCTGATTTAAGCGTTGAGCTAATGATTGCCGTATCGATATAATTGAATCCAGTTTCTTTAACTGCTCAATCGCAATGGCACTTTCAATTTCTCCTAAGCGGAAATTATAACCCAGCATATTATTAATGTTGGGTTCTTGCTTATCTCCAACCACCGCTTCGGCATGATTGCGGATTAATCGCATTCTTTCCGCAAGTTGATCATCATTGGTAACAATGATTCCACCTTCACCTGCATGAATATGCTTATGATAATTTAAACTGTATCCACCAATATGGGCCAAGGTACCCGCGTGTTTTCCATCGTATAGAGCCCCCGGTGCTTGTGCCGTATCGGAAATAACTTTAAGGTTGTGCCTATCTGCGATGTCCATTATTGCAGCCATATCTGCCGATTGGCCAAAGATATCCACCGCGATTATGGCCTTGGTTCTCGCCGTAATATTATTCTCAATGGATACCGGATCAATATTAAAGGTGTCTGGCGATATGTCGGCAAATACAGGAATAGCATTCCAATGTAAAATAGCCGTTGCACTGGCGCACATAGTCCATGGGCTAACAATTATTTCATCACCCGGTTCAATATCGAGAGCTCCAACCGCTGCAATTAAACCCGATGTCCATGAATTTACAGTAATGGCATGTTTAACACCGAAGTATTTTTTACTTGCCTCTTCTAACGCTCGAACTTTTTCACCACCATAAAAGTCTTCATGCCAACAGCCAAGAAATTTTGAGAGAACGCCTTTTTCCATCACCTCATTAACGGCTATCTTCTCTTCTTCGCCTAAACTGTTATAAGCTGTAAAATTATTTTTAATCACTTTTTCGCCACCAAACATCGCCAGCGTATTTGATCCCTTCTGGGTCATATCATCACCTAAATATTATTCTTAGAATCTGCATTCTTAAAAGGCAAGACTATCGATGTTATCAGACCTTCACATAAGCTTTGCGCTGCAAGACTATTTTCAGCGGTACTTAACATCCTATTGCCGCTTTTAATGTAACTGTGAATATTTTCAATCGAATGCTCCATCGCCATTGCATAACCGCCTTTTTTTGACTCACCTGAATTCAAGGCATAATAACCAGCATAAAGTTCGCTCTCTATACGCTTGCGTATACACCAGCGTGCACCACCATCTTGCATGGTCACCATCGCCTTCTCAAAAATGAATTGAACTTCAAACAGTGAATAATCCAAAGCATGACCGGTAACTAAATTAATGCCAATCCCATTATTAGTCAGCAAGGTAGCAGAAATGCTCGGGTCTTCATCAAGATAATCATGAGTGACTTGCCCAATAGAGGAGATGGTCAAGTCACCCAATAATAACTGTAATAAGTCGATTAAATGTGAACCGTTATTCAGTACTCCTTTATTGTAAATTCCGACGACAGAACGCAGTACTCCGTATTCATCATTACTCATCGCTTTGGAAAAATCACCTAAGACTGGGTCCCAGCGGCGACTGTAATTTACCGCCAGTGGAATATTAGAATTCTCACAAGCTAAAGCGACGGCTTTGCTTGAATGTAAGCTAGGAGCAATGGGTTTTTCACAGAATATTATTTTTGGCGTTAATTTAATTGCCAATAAAATGTCACTTTCATGCTGATCAGTAGGGGAACAAATACTGACTACATCGAATTCAATACCCGAATTGATGGCCTCAGACAAAGTAGCGAAACCTTTATCAACCTTCCAAAACTCCATGAACTCTTCACGACAACTCTGACCAGGTTCAACACAGGCACTTAAGGTGAAATTTATATTTTTTAAGTAAGCACCTGCATGAGTCTGAGCGTAAGTATTTGACGCATTCAACATGTCAAATTTTCCAGCAATATTTCCACAACCTATGATCAGAACTTTAAGTGGCTTTTCGCTATCCGTGCAACGCTCCATAATTTATACCAGTTCCCAGTGTAGCGCTGTTCCCGCCTTAATATCCTGGTTAACTTTTCGCCCTAATAACAAATCAAAGTGCTTGGGCGCTAAGCCATAGCCTGGGCGAATAATTCGGATATTTTCAGCGGTTAATTCTTGCCCAGCTCTAACATCTTCAACAACATAAATCGAACGTCGAAACTGTACCGAGTTTTTCTCCGCACCCACAGGGCCGTAGCTCACGTTACCCATGGCGTCCCTTGCACTGATCGCTGATTCTACTAATATTTCGAGTTCTTTAGGTTCAATCGAGAAGGTACTATCGACCCCGCCATCAGAACGATCTAAGGTAAAATGTTTTTCAATCACACAGGCGCCTAACGCAATACTCGCAATCGCTACTCCTATTCCCATAGTATGATCTGATAGACCCACCTCACAGCCAAATAACTCCTTCATATGCGGAATGGTTGAGATATTAGTATTCGCAGCACTGGCGGGATAAGTACTGGTGCATTTTAAAAGAATAAGATCACGACAACCTCCATCTCTTGCCGCATTCACGGTTTCTTCAATTTCACCAACCGTCGCCATACCGGTTGAAATAATCATCGGCTTACCCTTACTCGCAATATATCTAACTAAGGGTAAATCTGTGCTTTCAAAAGACGCAACTTTATAACAAGGAACATTCAGAGTTTCTAAAAAATCTACAGAGGTTTTATCAAAGGGAGAACTAAAAGCAATAATACCTCTATCGTTGGCCTTTTTAAATAATGCGCCATGCCACTCCCAAGGAGTATGTGCCTCTTCGTATAGATCATACAATGAACGACCAAACCATAAGCTGTTTTTATCGGTGATTGCAAAATCACCCTCATTAAGATTCAGCGTCATGGTATCAGCGGTATACGTTTGAAGCTTTACAGCATCAGCCCCCGCATCGGCAGCGGCATCAATCAATGCCAACGCTCTTTTTAACGACTGATTATGATTGCCTGATAATTCTGCAATAATAAAGGGGCGCTGCCCACTGCCGATCAAACAGCCTGCAATATTGATAACATCGTTGGTATTAGCCATTAATCTTCTCTATTGTAATTTTGTATCGCTGCCCAAGATGATCTATGTAAGCAGGATAACGTTCTGAATCAACCACTCTTAATAGATTGAACTGCTGACGAATTGATTGATCCATATCCAAGCAACTATCATCAGCCTTTCTCTTCCTTAAAGTAGACGTACTAAAAGAGGGCTGACTTAAACTTGAATTATTGATGCTGCGCTTTTCTGATTTTAAATTAACTGCTTCTATTTGTTTTTCAGGTGAAATATTATGAAACGCTTCAACCGCTTCAGTCATTAACTCTAGCTCTATGTGAAAAAGAGCTTCATGAATTTCATCTAGTAATTCATGCCCTTCAAGCCTGAAACTTTTTTTCAACCAAATATTTCCACTATCTACCGGATCGGATGCTTCTAGTAGACACACAGTGATGTCATTTTCACCCGCAAGAATTGCCCATATATGGGGTGACCAACCACGCCCCTTTGGTAAATCACTAGCATGTAAAACTAACACTGCTTTAAAATTACGCTTTATTTTAGCACTAATAATAGCAGAGCAAGAGACCAGAAATAGAATATCTCCCGTGCCTATATCAGCAACTGAGAATTCTAAGCGCACCTCATGCCCTTTTTTTTCTGTCAGTAACTGCCAAGCGATTAAAGATTCATTTACAGGGTGGCTTGGATCAGTACATAGAATGACGATATTCATGATAATGCTCTTATTCTTTCTATGACTCTTTGTTTTCCGTCGCCATCGGTCGTTTCAAAACACGCCTCAGACATACGGCTCAGCTTATCAGGGTTATTGCACAGATTAGAGATAGCGTGAGTAATATCGGCGATTGTTAGTTCTTCATCTTTTCCCAAGTAGCTCATAATACCGGCACGTTCGCCAGCGAACGCAATCGCAACCTGATTATCAGCCAGTGTCATAATCAGTGCTGGTAGCCCCAAACAGGACCTTTCCCAACTAGCCGAACCTGAAGCACCTATCGATAAATCTGCCCAACACATTAGCTCGGCCATATTATCGACCTGTACATGTAATTTAAAACCTAGTACATCGCACAGTTCCTTCAGCTCAACTATTTTAGGATGCATTGCGCCAATCACTACCTTAACCGCTAAATTTTCATGCTCAACTTGAGACAATGCAAACAACGTTTTTCCTGTAACATTATTTATATCGATGCCACCAAAAAATACAAGAATATTTTTAACACCTGTATTTCTAATGCCAACCGCAGACCGATAATGGCTAAATTCGTCCCTTAATAAAGCATACTTTGGGCCTATTAATTTTTCCACATGCTTATCTAATAAATTGTCATATGCACTTGAGTGGTTCAATACAATGTTTTGATTTAAAAACAGATCACAATGGTGTGATTTATCGAATAAGTCATTAATGACTAACATTTTTATATTTTTGTTATTAGTATTAACTTTATGATGCCAGTGACTATCGAGGGCATAGTGATCAACGATGATCCAATCGATGGTATTGATATCTATACGATTTAGCATTTCTTCAGCATCAAATGCTTGACGGGTCTCTAACCAAGTTGAATATTGATCACCTAAAACACTGCGATGTAACTTATCTTTATCTTTCAATCTAATTAACTGATGATTTTCAGTATCGAGTATCTGCTCTAGTGATTCAGTCAGATGACGACTGCAGAATATTGTATTCTCCCCTTGTTTTTTTAATTCGTTGGCAAGGGTTAAGCAGCGCATAATATGCCCTGTACCGATTTTCTTAGATGCATCAGCCCTAAAAAGAATGTTCATCGTTAATTATTACTAAGTATTTGCAACGCAATCTGCTCCGCCCGCTGCCAATCAGAAGGGGTATCAATATCTTGCACCCTCCACCTAGGTATTATTATGGGCTTAGATTGATTGGAAAAAAATATTTTCCCTTGCAACCAGGACTCTTTTCGGCCCCAATAAAATTGCCCTGCATCATGATAAGCTTCGGGTAAATCTTGTGATCGAGTATTAAAATGCTCTGGATAAAACATCTCGACCCCGCCACTTGCAGATAGTTGAAAACTGCGAAAAATAGGGGCGGAAAAGTCCGTCACTGAAAACGTGTATGCCCAATCTCCGGAAGTTAACTCGGCATAACCTTTTGCAATATCCGCTGCCTCAACAAATGGGGCGGTAGCATAAAGACAACATATAGCTTCCAACTCATCGCCTTGTTCAAGCAACCACTGAATAGCATGAGAAATCACGGGAATCGTCGCCGTTAAATCTTCTGATAACTCAGCAGGTCTAATGAATGGTACTTCAGCCCCCCATTCTTTAGCGATATTAGCGATTTCCTCGTCATCGGTAGAAACGATAATACGGTCAAACATGCCAGATTTTATTGCCGCTTCTATTGTCCAAGCAATCATCGGTTTACCAAAGAATGCTTTAATATTTTTCCGAGGAATTCTTTTACTCCCTCCACGAGCAGGAATAATGGCGACTTTTATGGACATAATAGCCCCTTTAATTCATTGGCAATACGTATTTGCTCCTCTGCAGTCATAGAAGGATATAAAGGTATGCTAATCGCATCATTAGCATACGATTCAGCTTCTATACAGTAGCCTTCAACAAACTTACCCTCCGAGAAGGCCAGTTTTTGATAATAGGGTTGTAGATATACCGGCATATAATGCAAATTCACCCCGATACCTTCAGACCTTAACTTAGAAAAAACATCGCTATGTGAATGTGTTATTTCATCTAATTTCAAACGTATAACATATAAGTGAAAACTACTTTCTCGACTACTCGCAATTGATGGAATTTCAATCGGTAAACTTGCTAACACATTATTGTAATTTTCAGCCAATGCATTTCTTTGTGCAACAAATTCATCTAGCCGAGTCATCTGACTTAGCCCAAGCGCGGCTTGTAATTCTGTCATTCGATAGTTAAAGCCGAGCATAATTTGCTCATAGTACCAATCACCTATGGGCTCTTTTACCATCTCACTTTCATCACGAGTAATACCATGACTTCTAAGCAATCTCATTTTATTGGCAAGGTCTTTATTATTGGTAACCGCCATGCCTCCCTCTGCCGTGGTAACAATTTTTACCGGATGAAAACTGAAGGTAGTGATATCACTAAACTGACAACCTCCCGTTTTAAAATCCTGATAGCTACTGCCGATTGCATGCGCAGCATCTTCAATTATTTTGAAGTTATACAGGGTTGACAAGTTATGGATTTTTTCCATATCACAAGGCTGGCCGCACATATGGACGACTATGAGTACTTTAGGTAGCCTGCCTATCTCTTTTGCTAGCGTTAACTTTTGCTCTAGTTTATCAACATGAATATTGAACGTATCTCGATCGATATCAACAAAATCAACTTCAGCGCCGCAATAAAGTGCACAATTTGAAGAGGCGACAAAGGTCGTTGCTGAGGTCCACACAAGGTCACCCTGTCCAACATCAAGTGCTAAACACGCAATATGCAGTGCTGAGGTAGCACTATTGACGGCAATGCCGTACTTAACTTGGCAATATTCAGTGACTGCATTTTCAAACTTAGGAACAGCGGGTCCTTGTGTCAAAAAATCTGAAGTTAAAACATCAATAACTGCAGAAATATCGTCATCATTTATTTCCTGCTTCCCATAAGGAATGTATTTAATATCATCAGACATAAAGTTACGCTTTTGACGTAACATGAGTTTCGATTAGCTTTCTTAGCTGCTCGACACTTAAGAAATCTTCATTTTTTCCACTATTATAACTAAAGTCATCACCCACTTTGACACCACCAGTTTCATTGCAATACTCATCAATACTATAATCACCCCCACTTGGC
>JBLIBL010000044.1:0-25922 GCA_047633355.1 Polaribacter sp. | reverse complement strand
GCATCATGATGTTAAAGTCAATGTTTGTTAGAAAGGCTTAATCCCGATGAACCAACCTCTTACTAAACAGAATACTTGTCCTACTAGAAAAATTGAATTACTAGCGCCTGGCGGTGATGTAGAAGCGGTTAAAGCGGCTATTGTGGCTGGTGCTAATGCGGTATATTGTGGTTTGGACACATTTAATGCGCGGAATCGTGCATCCAATCTTTCTTTTGACGAGTTAAATGGCGTGTTACGTTTGGCTCATCAATACAACTGTGAAGTGTTTTTAACGCTTAATGTCGTAATTTTAGAACAAGAAATCAAAGCCCTTTTTAAGTTACTCAACCAACTAGTTAATACAACGCTTGATGGTATTATTGTTCAAGATTTAGGTTTGTTTAATTTAGTCAAAAAATATTTTCCTACATTAGATATTCACGCCTCTACTCAGCTAACCACTCATAATGAAGGGCAAATTCACTTTTTAAGTAAAATTGGAGCTTCTAGGCTTAACCTTTCTCGTGAGCTAAACCTTAATGAAATAAAAACACTAACCGCTACGGCACATGCTCATGATGTATTAACTGAAGTGTTTGTGCATGGCGCTTTATGTATCGCTTTTTCTGGACAATGTTATTCAAGTTCTGTGAGCGTAGGGAATTCTGGTAATAGAGGAAGATGTAGTCAGGCATGTCGTGATGAATATGAAATTACCGAAGCGGGTAACAAATTTCCATTAAACCTAAAAGATAACTCTGCTTATTTTGATTTACCAGAATTGGTAGATGCCCAAGTTGACTCATTAAAAATAGAAGGGCGTATTAAAGGCGCTCATTATGTTTATACGGTGGTTGATAGTTGGCGAAAACAGATTAATAAATTTGTAGAATCTGGAAAACTATTAGAAGATGATTCTAATTTACATAAAGTGTTTAATCGTGATTTTACTAATTCATTTTTAACCGGCGATTTAACCAAGTCAATGTTTATTGATAATCCGCGTGACAATAGTGTTAACTATGCTGTTGATAATAGTAATGCAATTTCAGTAGTTCAAATTCAAGAAGTGAAGACCGATTTATATCAAAGTAAAAATGCTTTAGGTGATGAGTTACAAGAAAAAGTCAAAGGTATTAACATTAATAAAATACCATTAACGTTTGAATTTGTAGGAAAAGAAAATAAGCCATTAAAAGTTCGCGCCTTAGCGGGCAGTAAAACCTATGAAATTGAAACTAATATTAAGCTTGTTGCTTCTGAAAAATCAATCATCGATCAAGATGCATTAATAAAACGTTTTAAGAGTTTTAATGATGCGAATTATATTTTAAAAGAAACTATTTTTGATGAACTGGATACGGGATTAAGTATTCCGTTTAAAGAGTTAACCAAACTTAAAAAAGAAATGGCTTTTTTATTAAATAATTCAAAGCCGATCATTGCCTCGGTTGAACTTCCAAAATTAACTCAATACCCAAGAGTTGAAGAGAAAACTAAATTGTCACTTTTAATTGCAGATGAAAAGGACGCAAATTTAAGTGATGTAACCGATGCGGATGTTTATTTTAAAATACCAGAAAGCCTCAAGAAAAACTGTCCTAAACATATTAACTTATTGCTCAGAAACCCAAAGTTAATCCCTTGGTTTCCCGCGGTATTAATTGGTAAAGATTACCTTGAATCCGTTAAAATTCTTGAACAAGTTAAACCCGCTAGAATTGTGACTAATAACACTGGCATTGCCCACAAAGCATTTGAAATGGGTATTAAGTGGATTGCAGGGCCTTTTTTAAATACAACTAACTCTTATGCACTACAGACTTTGCAAGAAGATCTTAATTGCGCTGGCGCATTTATTTCAAATGAAATAAATAAAATGCAAATTAGAAAAATCAGAAGACCAAAAGGTTTTAAGTTGCTCTACAGTATTTATCATCCAATTTTGATGATGACTAGCAGACAATGTTTCTTTCAACAAACGGTTGGATGTAAAAAACCAGCGATTGAAGATGGCTGTATGCTCAAGTGTAAAAAAGCCACCACTATTACTAATGTGAAAGGTGTTTCATTTGCTGTTGATAAACAGAAGGGCGGTTATCCAAGTATTTATAATCACGAACAGTTTTTAAATATGGACGTGGTGAATGATCTGTCAGGTTTATTTGATGAGTTTTTTATCGATCTAACCAATATTGGTTCTGGCTCAAAAGAAGAGCAAGATAAAACTTTATTGATTAAGCATTTTGAAGGTTTGTTAAATAGCGCAGATGACTCTAAGAGTCAGCTTGAAAAATTAGTCCCCATTGCAACCAATGCTCAGTACAGTCAAGGGCTGTAATCCCGTTATTTTAGTCGAGAAAGTCTGACATGAACTATCCCGTCCTTTATTCATTACAACACTGCCCTTATGCAATGCGAGCAAGAATAGGGATTCTATTATCCAATCAATGTGTTCAACTCAAGGCTATTGTATTAAAAGAGAAACCTGACGATATGCTGCTAGCTTCTCCCAAAGGGACAGTGCCCGTTCTGGTTTTAAAAAATGAAGTAGGCACTCACTCGACGATTATTGATGAAAGTTTAGATATCATGTTATGGGCATTAAAAAAAAGTGATCCTAACAATTTACTCTTTAGCCATCAGCCGAATATGTTAGCCGAGATGTTGAGTTTAATTTCACTGTTTGATACTGAATTTAAAAGCAATTTAAACCAATATAAAAGCGCAAAACGTTACCATGAAAGCAATAAATTGGAGTGCCGGCATGCGAGTGAAAAATACATTAACCTCCTAGAGCAACGTTTAAACCAAAACCAATACTTAATGGGAGATACTCTAAGTTTAGTTGACTTTGCTATTTTACCATTTATTCGCCAATTTGCGCGAGTAGAAAGACAATGGTATTTGAACAGTCCTTATCCAAAACTCCAGCAATGGTTGAAGTCACACCTTGAGTCATCCTTATTTTCTAAAGCAATGAGAAAATATCCTTTGTGGTTGAATAATCATGAAGTCTTGTTATTTGGAAACAAGAATTAGACAATAAACCATTACAGCTAGTATTCTTTAACTTTGAATTGTTTTTTTGTACTTTTAAACTTATATCTTATTGATTTAAAAGAGCTGTCGCCATTTGGCGGTAAAATGTCGTAACTAATATCTGCAAAATACTAAATCTTTGTCGATAATTGATTCTATGGAAGCGTAAATTATTAGGAGTTTAATTTTGTTGATTGATTCAAATAAGTTAAAACTTATACGACATGATAAAGGTTGGTCTCAAGAGCTATTAGCCAAGGCTTCTGGTTTGTCATTGAGGACGATACAACGTATTGAGTCTGATGGTCGAACATCGGCTGAGTCTTTTTTATCTATTTCTTCAGCACTTGAATTATCTCCTAACGCATTACATTCATCATTAAATAAATTATCTGTTAATTGGACGAGGAGAATGATTATGCATGGTGTTATTGGGTTGGGCGTTATTTCTACGGCAGTTGGAATGTTGTTTATATTGGAAGGCAGCGCGCAGTTATTTATTGATTGGTATAGTTTTGGATTTTTAGTGGCATTTATTTATGCTTCGACAATAATTTCATTTGGTGTTAATGGGTTAATTCGTTCTCTCTCTGGGTTTAAGTATTTGTTCACACACGAGATTGCCGGGGGGAATCCCGCAAAATATTTGGCTAAAATCTATCAGAGCCAAATAGCATTTTGTTACGGTTCAGCTATTTTGGCTCTTTTTATTGGTAGCACATCTATTCACGGAAATGCCGACTCCTTCGATATGGAAAGCTTACATAGGGCGTACGCTGTTAATATTTTAGTGTTAGTTTATGCTGCAGTTTTTTGTGAAGCAATATTAAGGCCATTGAAAATAAAGCTTGAGACTTGTGATTTGGGCGAGTCTTAATTAGCATATTTTCTATTAATTGGAAATGAATGGGATCAAAATGCGCTAGATGAAGACGCAATCATTTTAAGAGATAGTGTCGGTAACTTGCTTGCAGAGGGTGATAAAGTGACTCTTATAAAAGATCTTAAAGTGAAAGGCACATCAACGGTACTAAAAGTAGGAACTAAAGCAGGGATTAAACGCTTTTTTGATGGGGACCAGGATATTGATTGTAAAGTTGATGGCGCAGGCATTATGATGTTGAAATCAAAGTTTGTTAGAAAGGCTTAGCTTTACATGCTTTAGTTCTAGATTTGATATCAACTAGATTGACCGATAAACATGTTTACAGCAGATTCACAAATTTCTTCTACTTGGCTGGTGTGAGTATAAATGCCATCAATATAGAGCTTTGCGATCCCGTGGATCGTTCCCCAAATAACCTGTGATAATCGCAGGGTATTTTCATCTTGATTGAGCAAGCCTGTTTTTTGCCATTCACCGGTCATTTCGACTTGGTGCTGAAAGCAGGGATATGCCGTTGCACGTAATTCTTTGGTACTTTTTTGTTGCTTCCAAATGGTTCTACCAAACATTAATTCGTAGAGTTCCGGGTTGTCACCGGCAAATTTCACATAGTCGTAAATATAAGCTTTAAATTTATCATGCATTGATAAAGTTTGATCATCAAAACTCTGACGCGCTAGCCGATGACGTTGACGAAAACCGTGTTCGGCTATTGCACAGAGCAATTCATTTTTATCTTCAAAATGATGATAAGGGGCTGTTCTTGATACGCCAACGCGTGATGCCAACTTACGCAGTGAAAGTTCGTCAATGCCATCTTCCGCAATCATCTCACCAGCGGCACTTAATAAACTCGAGCGCAGATCGCCATGATGATAACCATTTTTGGATGGTTTGCTGTTAGCCACATTCGCATTATTTTTTATAGTTTTAAGCATGTTTTCTAATCTATCAATATTGAAGAGATAAATCAATCTTGACAGTGTCTAAATATTTGGTTATCTTGACGCTGTCCAAATAAGCTCTTTTGCGATATTTAAAATGTATTTAGTTACTAGCCTCAATAAAACCCAAAGGAAAGATGCATCATGTCTCAGTCAAATTATCCCAAACTACTTGAACCTCTGGATCTTGGTTTTACTACTTTAAAAAACCGTGTTTTGATGGGATCTATGCACACAGGCTTAGAAGAACACCCAGACGGTACTGCTAGAATGGCGGCTTACTTTGGTGAGCGAGCAAGAGGCGGATGTGGTTTGATTGTGACTGGAGGTTTTGGACCAAGTAAAAGAGGTGCAACTCACGAAAAAACTAAACTGATTGAGACCGATGAAGATATTGCTAATCACCGTAAGATTACTGACGAAGTACATAAATACGATAGTAAAATTTGTATGCAAATTTTACATACTGGACGTTATGCATATAACGAGCTCCCGATAGCACCTTCTGCGATTCGATCCCCGATTAATCCACACAAACCGGAAGCGGCAAGTGTCGAGCAAATTGAAGAGGAAATACAAAGTTTTGTAAACTTAGCTCTACAAGCCCAAAAAGCCAATTACGATGGCGTCGAAATTATGGGTTCGGAAGGTTATTTCTTAAATCAATTCATCGCGCTTAGAACCAATCAGCGTGACGATGAATGGGGGGGAAGCTTTGAGAATAGAATTAGATTACCGGTTGAAGTCGTGCGACGAGTAAAAGAAGCTGTGGGAGAAAAGTTTATTATTATTTTTCGTTTGTCGATGATGGATCTGGTAGAAGGAGGCAGTAGCTTTGAAGAAGTAGTTCAGCTGGGACAAGCAATTGAAAAAGCTGGCGCGACCATTATTAATACGGGAATAGGGTGGCACGAAGCACGAATACCTACCATTCAAACGAAAGTACCTCGCGGCGCTTTTACTTGGGTGACAGCTAAATACAAAGATCATTTTAACATACCTATTATCACTTCCAATAGAATTAACACGCCAGATAAAGCAGAAGAAATACTTGTTAGAGGTGATGCCGATATGATCTCTATGGCTAGACCTTTTTTAGCAGATGCTGATTTTGTTAACAAAGCAGCTGAAGGACGAGCGGATGAAATAAATACTTGTATCGGTTGTAATCAAGCTTGTTTAGATCATGTGTTTTCTGGAAAAATGACCAGTTGTTTGGTTAATCCTAGAGCGTGTTTTGAAACCGAAATTAATATTACCCCAACTAATAAAATAAAAAACATTGCCGTGATTGGAGCAGGGCCAGCAGGTTTATCCGCAGCAACCACTGCCGCCCAATGTGGTCATCAGGTGACGTTATTTGATAGTGAAACTGAAGTAGGAGGGCAGTTTAATATTGCTAAACAAGTTCCCGGTAAGGAAGAGTTTTATGAAACTATCCGATACTTTAAAAAGCAACTGGAGCTAGCTGGAGTGACTGTAATATTAAATACCCGTATTAGCGCGAGCGAACTTAATCAAAGTGACTTTGATGAAGTGATTATAGCCACCGGAATCAATCCGAGAACGCCACCTATAGAAGGTGTTGACCACCCTAAAGTTCTAAATTATTTAGATGTACTTAAATATAAAAAAACCGTTGGTAAAAAAGTTGCAGTTATAGGAGCCGGAGGAATTGGCTTTGATGTTTCAGAATTTTTAGTTCATTCAGGGCAAGCAACCAGTCAAAGTATAAAAGCTTATATGAAAGAGTGGGGCGTCGATATGACATTGAGTGCAAGAGGCGGAATAGAAGGCGTAAAAGCTGAAGTAACGCTACCCGAAAGAGAGGTCTTTCTGTTGCAAAGAAAAGCCAGTAAAGTTGGCGCAGGACTGGGAAAAACAACGGGCTGGATTCATCGTACGGGTCTCAAAAATAAAAAAGTGAAAATGTTATCTTCTTGCGAATATCATAAAATAGATGATGCTGGTTTGCACGTCACCATTGCAGGAGAAAAACAAATTCTGGATGTTGATAATATTATAATCTGCGCGGGACAAGATCCAGCCCGAGAAATCGTAAATGGATTAACTAAGCCTTATCATTTAATTGGTGGAGCCGATGTGGCTGCTGAACTGGACGCAAAACGAGCCATTGACCAAGCTTTTCGTCTAGCGATTAAGCTTTAGCCTATAAGGATGTTTAAGACTCACTGGTGGCAACTATTAACCTATCCGTTAGGTTTTCTTAGAAACTCTGCTAAAGAAGCGATATGAGTGTAGCTGCATACTCGTTTCCGATAAACTCAGTGAGCATCAATCTGACATACTTGCTCTTTAGTGCCACACTTTGTACGGGATGATTTCAGTTGCAAAATTATAAAAATTTATATTTTTATTCCGCTTTAATATAACTGAATTAACAATATCGAATTTATGTAACTATACTTGATTGATAAACAATTAATAATCTCGCTCATTAACGTTTTGAGTAAATATGAACAAAAATAGCATATATTTAATAGTACTATTCTCATCACTTATTCTAGGTGGTTGTGAACCGCCGGCTGAACGAGTAACTATAGGTGTTTTATTTAAACCTGATACTACTGGTCAACAACTTAAAAACTCGGGAGAACTTACTTTAATACAAATTAATGCTCTTGGTGGTATCAATTCTCTGGGCAAAAACTATCAATTAGAGGTGGTTTATCAAGATATTGGAGCGACACCTGAATCAGCGATGGAAGCTGCTTATGAGATGATCAGTCAATACGATTTGTCAGCGATCATTGGTCCCAATGTGAGTAATCAAGCTATCCCAGTATCGAATCTTGTTAATAAGTTTAAAATACCATTAATCTCACCAGTATCGACACATAAGGAGACAACACTCAATAAAGACTTTATATATAGAGCTGTGACAACTGATGATATTCAATCGAAAGCACTTGCTAAATTTGCCGGGGAATTAAACGATAACTCAACAGCGGTACTATATGATATTTCAAATGCTTATAGTAAAAACATTGCTACTTCATTCAAGGCTTACTTTGAAGCTAGTTATAATAAACTGGTTACTTTAGAATCTTATGTTGCAGGAGAACAGAATTTTTCAGAGGAACTGCAAAAAATTCGCAAATTAAATCCAGGCATATTACTTCTTCCAAATTATGGAATAGATATTAAGAATCAGTTTGAAGAAATAAAAAAAATGGATTGGCAGGTCACATTGTTGGGTACCGATAGTTGGGGTCCACCTCCATTTGAGTACATTTCATTAAGTAATAAAATATATTTCACTAATCATTGGTCTGTTAGCATTGGACAGAGTAACCTTATCGCTAAAAAATTTATTCAAGATTATAAACAATATTACAACTCCGAACCATCAGGCAACGCAGCTTTAGCTTATGACTCGTTTGCTATTATTATTGAGTCAATTAAAAAAGCAGGCATAGAGCGAGAGGCAATTAGTGCCGAATTATCTACGCTGAGCAATTATCAGGGTGTAACAGGGCTGTTTACTTTTAATGGTTCTGGTGATCCAGATAAACCAATTTATATATTTGAACTTATCAATAATCGGGCGATACTAACAAAAGAAGTGCACAATGAATAAATACTTTTTTGTTATCTTTGTTGTCATTATTATCTTGTTGATAACAGGTTGTAATGATGACCAACAAACAATCAAAAAGCAAAAAACTATTAGAATTGGGTTACTGATTGATATTGATACACCTGGAGGACAACCTAGTATTAATGCAGCACAACTATTTGTAAATAAAATTAATGCTTCGGGTGGAGTTCATGTAAATAATAAAAATCACCAAATTAAGTTGATAATAGAAGATACAAAGAACACACCAAAGGATGCGATGTTAGCTGCCAGAACCTTGATATTTAATAAACAGGTAGTTGCAATTATTGGTCCAAATGTAAGTTTCACTGCACTCAGTGCTTCCGCTGTTGCGGAAAGTGCTAAAGTGCCACTAATCTCTCCCGGCTCAACAGCACAAGCTGTTACAGATAATAAATCGTACATATTTCAAATTGCTCATAATGATAAAGTTCAAAGCCAACACCTTGCTGATTTTACCTATAATAAGTTAAAGAAAAGTAGGGTAGCTATTATCTATGATGTAGTGAATCCAGCTAGCCGAACTGTAGCGGAATCTTTTGAGGAGTATTTTGAAAATTTTGGCGGAACCATTCAATCGTCATTATCATATGTTAAGTCTAAAGAGGCTTTAGTTAATTATGAAAAATTGTTCGCTCCTTTACTGGAAGACAAGGTGCCTGTTGTTTTACTTCCCAATGACTCTTCAGATGTTATTAAACAGGTAAACTATTTACTCAGCCAAGGCTACCAAGGTGTTTTTTTAGGTAGTGATAATTGGAGTCCTAGAAAATTAATACCTTTGGAAAAATTTGATGGGGCTTATTTCACACATCACTGGCAAGCATCTTCAAAAGTGAATAATACTATTTCTAGTCTATTTATAGATGAGTATAAAAAAGAATTTCAATTACAACCTACCAGTATGTCTGCCCTAACTTATGATGCTTTTATAATTTTAACTGAAGCAATCATTCACAGTGGTTTTTCAACTGCATCTATACAACAATCTTTACTTAATATATCTGAGTTACCCGGTGTCACTAGAAATATCACTCTTAATAATAAAACAGGAAATATGAATCAGCCCATCATTTTCCAAATTAAAAATAAAGCTAGCCATCTTATTAATTATGAAGAGTAACCTGTGAGATTATTAGAGTTATTTAATTGGAAAAAAAGTATTAAAAGCAAACTTATTGTTTCGAATTTGATTTTCTATTTTATTACAGTTATTCTTGTTGGTATTTTTGTTTTTACTGTCACTAAGCAAGTGTTGATAAACTCTGTTTATGCTCGACTAGATGTTGCAATACACCTAAAACTCGAGTCGGTGGATTTGTGGATTGAAAATATTAAATCAGATCTGGAATTATTATCAAAATTACAGATTTTAAAAACAACAGTAAAAAGTATAAATGCACAACAAGCACCATTAGACCATGAGAGTCAAATAACTAGTTTTCGTAATTTTCTGTTATCTATTAGTGAAAAGAAAAAGGATTGGCAAGAACTCTTCTACTTGGACTCACAGGGTAAAATATTAGTTTCTACTGATAGTAGTCATGAAGGCGATTACCGCACACTAGATGGTTATTTTGTAGAAGGACTAAATAACATTCATGTTCAAAAAATTTACCCGTCCCCTATAACCTTTGAACCAACGATTACGGCATCTATACCTATACTTGATAAGAATAATAAAGTAACGGGTGTGCTGGCAATGCATGTCAACTTGGAGCGTATGGATGAAATTATTTTCTCAAATACGAATATTTCATTTAAAGATGAATCTTATTTAGTAGACAGATATGGTTCATTAATCACAGGTGAGCATACTCATACAGTAGAGTTTTTGCGGGGTGTAAAATCAACTGCTATTGAAAAAGCTTTAACAGGTGAAAGTGGCAATGCTCTTTATACAAATTATAAAAATAGCCCTGTCATAGGGTCATTTTTATGGCTTGATAAAATTGATGCTGCACTAATTGTAGAAATTCCTCAAGACGAGGCATTTGCGAGTGCAAAAATATTAGCTATTAGCATTTTTGTTTTCGGTTTTATTTCAATCATTATTCTTGGACTAATCATCTATGTTATTGCAACTAAAATAGCTAAACCAATTAATGTATTGAGTGCTGTTGCCTTAGATGTAACTAAAGGGAATTTAGGTGCACGCGTTGATAGTTATGGAGATGATGAGATAGGAACATTATCAAAAACATTTAATCATATGACCGCAACTTTACAACATACTTTGGAAGAGCTTTCAAAGGAGAAAGAAAAAGCAGAAAGAACTACACTCGAAAAAACTAAGTTTCTCGCTACTATGTCTCATGAAATTAGGACACCAATGAATGGTGTTATCGGGATGGCTCAACTGCTCACAGATACCTCACTAACACATGAACAAAAGGATTATGTCGATACAATAACGCGTTCTGGAGATGGATTATTATGCATTATCAACGACATTCTTGATTTCTCAAAGCTTGATGTTGATATGGTTGAAATTGAAAACATACCGTTTGATTTGGAGAGGACCTGTCAAGAAAGTATGGAGTTAGTTGTCGGTAATGTTAAGGGCAAAAAATTAGAGTTTATATTTGATTATGCGCCTGATTGTCCCCGACATTTTTTAGGTGATCCTTCTCGTGCTCGTCAGATTTTAATCAATATACTGGGCAATGCTGTGAAATTTACCGAGCAAGGGTTTGTTCGCTGTGGTGTATCTTCTGAATTATCTGATTCAGGTGAAGAGCAGCTACGGTTGGAAATACAGGATACAGGAATCGGGTTAAGGCCTAATGCTATAGAAGGATTATTTGACGAGTTTACTCAAGCTGATAGTGCTACAACACGCCAATATGGTGGAACAGGATTGGGCTTGGCAATTACCAAAAAATTGGTCGATCTTATGGGTGGAACAATTGGCGTAAATTCTGTTGAAGGTGAAGGCTCAACATTTTGGATCACTGGTATCTTAACACCAACAGAAAGTCCTGAGCCGACTACTCCAAAGTCCTTAAAAGGTGTTCGCATACTGTTTGTAGATGATTTTGCGGAGTATCGCAAAATATTTAAACGCTTGCTTGAACATATGGGGGCTAAAATTACTATCACTTCTGACCCGACAAAGGTAGAAGGGGTATTAGTAGAAGCTGAGAAATCTAAAACACCTTTTGAAATAGCGATACTCGATCACAACATGCCCCAATTAAGTGGTTTGGAACTTGGTTTGCAAATCCGTAAGAATGGTAGTTTAGCCGATCTAAAGTTGTTAATATTTTCATCTATCGGACAAAAAGGTGATTCTGCTTTATTTGCATCTGCTGGATTTAATGGCTATTTAAATAAACTGAGTCGTTATGAGACTTTGAGAGATATATT
Source organism: Polaribacter sp. (assembly GCA_047633355.1). Lineage (GTDB taxonomy): Bacteria > Pseudomonadota > Gammaproteobacteria > Enterobacterales > Kangiellaceae. The sequence goes on along the minus strand of JBLIBL010000044.1, from coordinate 14,077 downwards.
ATCGACTATGCTTACGCACACCACGGGTAATTCTATAGTGACTCATCACACTGTTGATGATGCCAAATCTAGTATTGCTAATCAGTCACAATGTTTCAGTGGATTAATACTGATTGTGGAGGATAATTTAACCAATCAGATCATAGCTAAGAAGTTTTTGGTCGGTATGGGCCTAACGGTTGACATTGCGGATAACGGTCAGGAAGCCATTGAAGCATATAATAGTAAACGTTATGATCTTATCTTCATGGATTGTCAAATGCCCGTAATGGATGGTTATAAGGCGACTAGGAGTATTCGAAAAATTGAACAAAAAAATAATTTGACACAGGTACCGATCATTGCTTTGACAGCTAATGCGTCTAGTGATGATCGAATATTATGCAAAGCGGCTGCTATGGATGGGATAGTGACTAAACCATTTAAGCGGACTGACCTGTCGAAAGTATTAACAAAATGGTTGCCGATCTGATAATGAAGTAATAGTGATAATAACTTGCAGCAAAAACTAGTTTTGTTTGCCAGAGTACCTTTGTCTGATGAAAACTGGATACCTTTTGAAACAAATCAATTAATCGGACTGTAAATCATCCTCATTAACTCAACTAGCGTATGATAGTTGAAACTTATTATCAGATTAAATAAACGGCTTAACTTTGAAAAAAATTGCTATTTTACCGATGTGCAAAATATTTATTACACCAATAAACATGCTTATGGTCGTCAGTTTAACTATCGCGAGTTATGGTGTCTTATCAGTCAGCAAGGTGAAATAGTAATGGCTAATGCCATTGATAAAGGCGATGTACAGCAACAAAAAATTCAAAGTGCGCTAAAACACATCGGATTTAAAGTTAAGTTAAAGCCATATATCCAACGCAGTGATGGCTCTGCAAAAGGTGATTGGGATGTTGGGATCACTATTGATATTATGGAAGCTGCCAATGATGTTGATCTTGTAGTATTACTTTCCGGTGATGGCGATTTTGATTTGCTACTACAAAAATTAACAGCGATTACGCCGTTGACACTTTGGTTTACGGTGAAGAGTCTTTGACGGCTAACTATTTAATTAATGCTGCATATCAATTTATTGGTATTGAAGATAGTTTATTATTGTAGATGTTATTAACGCTAGCTAGATAATTTGGCAAACTGTGACTATGATTAGTGGAGATAAACCAATAATCAACCAATAATAAGGATTAGATCTTATGAAATTAGCAAAAATATCACTGTTCACGGTAATGACTTTACTTCTCTTAAGTTGCGGAGAAGGTAAATATGAATCAATGTCGAATTCTGAATTAACTGAAAAGAATCGCCATTGTGACAGCATCCCTAAAAAATCAGCGGTGTTTGCGAATGGCTGTGAAAAAATCAGTGAAGAAGTTAAACGTCGTAGAAATGAGAGAAATAAAAAATAGAGAGCGAAGCTTTATAAAAGATAGTTGTATAAAAAACAGCGGTATAAAATATGTCAGGTTTTGAAATATGTCAGGTTTTGAAGTATGCAGCATCATAATCTTGAGTTAATCGTTTAGCCTGATACCCATCGCGCGCTTGTTCAAAATCTACCTGTTTTAGTTTCTCGTAAAAAATTGTGCGGTTCAATTTCTACACCAAATTGTGTAATAGTCGATCTGAACAGGTCGCGTCTTAATTATTAGGAAAGATTGTTTTCTCATAACAATAAACCATAACTATTGATGGTAGCGTGATTGTTTGGTAGTCTTTAAAAGACATTAAAAACTCTTAACAATCGCGAGTTCTGTGTTTTCGGAGGAAAGAGGGTTTTTGGTTTACAATAGCTTCTCTCTATTAAAGCTGTGCGAAGCACTTGATGTTCTCAGTGGTGAAACAGTATTTGTATCTTTAAAGATAATGGTTAAATTAAAGGAAATAATATGCAAGCTTTGATGATGAACTCTCAATTAATGATTTCTTCAATATTACGACATGCAGACAAGAATTTTCCAGAATCAGAAATTGTTTCAGTTACAGTTGATAACCCAAGACATAGACATACCTATAAAGATTTTGCTAATCGTAGTCGTCAGCTGGCTAATGCTTTAGTCGAGCTAGGTGCTCAATTTGGTGATCGTATTGGCACTTTAGCTTGGAACGATTATCGTCATCTCGAACTTTATTATGCAGTCTCTGGTAACGGCATGGTTTGTCATACTATCAATCCTAAATTGTTCCCGGAGCAAGTGAACTACATTATCAATCACGCAGAAGATCGGTTTATATTTGTGGATTTATTAGTGGTGCCTTTACTTGAAGCGCTAAAAAATCATCTTCCCAAGGTTGAAGGCTACATCATTTTAACCGATGAAGCCCATATGCCCGATACAACTCTACCTAACGTCATGTGTTATGAAACACTTTTAAGCAAGCAGTCCACTTCCTTTGATTGGCCTGAGTTTGATGAAAATACAGCCAGCGCTATGTGTTACACCTCAGGCACAACCGGTAACCCTAAAGGTGTGGTATATAGCCACCGTTCTACTCTTTTACATGCATTAGCTGGCAGTATGCCCGATGCAGTAGCCGCGTCTTACAAAGAAACTACACTTCCTATAGTGCCTATGTTCCATGTGAATGCTTGGGGGGCACCTTATGCGTCATTAATAGTAGGTTCTAAAATGGTCATGCCGGGGCCTAAAATGGCGGATGGTGAATCGCTACAAAACTTGATTGAAACCGAAAAAGTCACCTTTAGCTCAGGGGTACCTACCATCTGGTTGGGCCTGTTAGATTATTTAGAAAAAACGGGTAAAAGCATTCCTAGCATGCGTCGCGTAACTGTTGGTGGTGCCGCTTGCCCAAGAACCATTATCGAAAGGTTTAAACATCAACATAATATAGAAGTCATTCAAGGTTGGGGGATGACCGAAACCAGCCCACTGGGTACTATTTTTTGTAAAAAAGCAGGCATGGATGATTTATCTGAAGAAGAATTAATAGATTTACAATGTTTACAAGGTCGGGGCGTGTTTGGTATTGAAATGCGAATCGTCGATGAAAATAATCAAGAGTTACCATGGGATGGTATCGCCTTTGGAGCTCTTAAAGTTCGGGGTCCTTGGGTATCCAGTGGTTATTATGGTTTATCTCAAGAACCTGGTTCAGAAGGATGTCCAGTAGATGAGTTTGGCTGGTTCGATACCGGAGATGTCGCAACTATAAATCCACAAGGTTATATGCAAATTACCGATCGCACCAAAGATGTGATTAAAACTGGCGGCGAATGGGTCAGTTCAATCGATATTGAAAATGCAGCAGTGAGTCATCCAGATATTGCAGAGGCAGCGGCTATTGGGCGTTATCATCCAAAATGGACAGAACGCCCATTGTTAGTAGCTGTTCGTCAAGTCGGAGCAAACGTCTCAACTGAACAGGTATTAGCGTTTTTGGGAAATAAGCTGCACAAAATATCCATGCCTGATGATGTTGTGTTTGTCGAAGAGTTACCGCATACAGCTACAGGTAAACTCAATAAGCTGGCTCTGCGAAAAACCTTAGTGGATTATGAGTTTCCATCAGTAGGATAAATATTATCAAATTCAAATAGAAGGTGTGTCAATCACCCTCTATTTTATGGACAACTGAATTCAGTTCTAAATCATTAAAGCTGCAGAACCTGAACTCTTTAATTGAATTGTTACTCAATATTATCAACTAGAGCCAGTCTCTAATTTCGGAACCTCGGGATGATGAGATGAGTGCTATTGATAAGGCCGTTAAAGGTCGTTATCCAAATGTAAGTATAATGGGTTTTATGGAGTCCGGTAGAACCGATGGCATTCACTTTAAAGCTGTTGGAATTCCTACTTGGGGAATATCTAGCGCCTTTATGAACCATCACGAAATGTTTGCTCACGGTCTCAATGAGCGATTACCGATTTCAACTTTTTATGATGGCCTTGAACATTTGAGCATTATCATTAAAGAACTAGCAGGTAAAAAATAATTTTATCTTTCTAGTTTAGGTTATTTGGATTTTTTATTATGCGATCTAATATTTTCAGTCCTCAAATTGTCAGTCTTCGAATAAACAGTCCTGTAAAAGGTTTCATCTTTGATCTTGATGGTACGTTAGCCGATACTAAACTTGATTTTGCCAAAATGTGCATTGATGCCGGACTACCTGTAGGCACAAAAATATTGGAACACTGTGCTTCTCTAAATGACACGGGGCAAGTTGAACAAATACTATCAGTGGTGGAACAGCATGAACTAGATGGGGCGAATCAAGCCAGCTGGATTTTGGATGCTGAGATTGTTCTCAATAAATTCAAGCAAGCCAATATTCCAATGGCAATAGTCACTCGAAATATGAGAGAGGCCGCACTAATGACTATCGAGCGATTAGGAATTCCAATTGACTTGGTGATTACTCGTGATGAGTGTTTACCAAAGCCTGATCCGGATGGGCTGTTGATGGTTTCGAAGCAATGGAATATATTGCCTAACGAATTAGTTTATGTCGGAGACTATCAATTTGATCTAGTTGCAGCTAAACAAGCACAAATGATGGCCTGTTTAATAGCTAATCAAACAAATCAACATTTATTTGAGATGGCTGACAAAGTGATTACAACTTTTGATGAGTTAAATGAACTACTTTAATTTGAATATAAAAATCAAAACCTAAAATAAAAAAACGACTCAAACTATAAATTCCCGCCAAGAAATAAGTACGTCTTTGAAATCAGTTAAACCGCAATCTGACATTAGTTCTTGATCAAATAATTGTAAGTTATCACCAAGTTCTTCATCTGAATCATGAGCTAGCGACAAAGCACGTACAGAGGCTTGTTCTAATTCAAGTGTTAATTCAAAGAATTTTCCGGGGAAATTTTTTTCAACGAGAGTATTATTTTCGATTTGCGAGATGCTAGATAATATCTTATCGACGAGAATAATGTCATTCGACAGTTCTTCAGTAAACCATCGACCGAAAGCCTCATGCCCCATTGAAAATTTTGCAGAGGGATAACCCATATAGTCATTTTCTAATTCGTAATCCACAGCAAGCCCTTATTCATCGATGTTTTTAATTAATGTTTATCATTAGAATTCTGACGGGCAGTCTAACTGATTAGTCGTGTTTGCACTCAATATATCTCGCCATTCAACGTTAATTGAGTTAAATATAGGCGCATATCAAGTTCAAGCTGATGATAGTCGCTCAACATGTGACAACAGAGTTTGTAAAATGCTTTGTTATGTTGCTTTTCTTTTAAATGCGCTAGCTCATGAACAACAATCATATTTAGAAATGTTTCAGGGGATTTTCTAAAAATGTCGCTGATCCTAATTTCGTTTTTACTCTTAAGTTTATTTCCTTGAACCCTAGAAACAAAAGTATGTAACCCTAGTGCATTGTTAATTACGTGAATTTTAGCATCATAAATCACCTGACTTAACGGTGAGGATTTCTTAATATATTCGTTTTTGATTGATATAGCGTATTCTCGCAGGGATTTGTCATTTACAAACTGATGCGTTGTAGGATATTTGTTGAGCAGATAATCTGCGAGTCTATTCTGCTCCAGCAATTGTAGAGCTTGATCTTTTACTTGTTGAGGATAGTTTGAAATATACTTTAAAGTGGGCATTGGCTAGGTATCTAGTTTGATAGAAATAGTTTCTTTATATGATCCAAAATAAATCATACCTAATTTAAGTCATACCCAATTTAAGTCATATCCAAATAAGTATGCCTAAAGTAAGTCAAATAATTGAAACTCAGGGTACATTCGAATAATGTCGCTAATTCATACAATAAACAAGCCTTTTAAAATTATCCTAAAAAATAGACTCAGATAAGTTTCTAAGTTAAAAATAAACAATCTTGGATCCACTCTTGGTACAAGTTCTTCCGAGGCATTAAATAGCGGTGAAGCGGTTGCTTCAATAACCTTTAAATCAGGTTGTGAAACTTACTCTGGAAGTTTTCAAACTATCAAATTCATCAATTTCAGTACTGGTATTCTTTCGCAAGAAATAAACGCCAGTCCAAGCAATGTCAAATTTTTAGAAACTAGTCAATTTCTCGCCGATGGGTTGTACCGTATTGAATTAATAGCAACGGATAATGAAAATTTATTGGGTGACTTAATATCTACCTTTCAAAAATTGAGCCAGAACCCGCAACAATAGAGCCGACCTTATCATTGAAAGCGTATGCAAGATAGTAAGGCTCAGTTCTGGTCCTTACTAATAGAGGAAACTTTGAAGTTTAAGTAAGTTCTGCAGGATACAATATCTAATCATGTTACTCTAATCAGATTGCAATATTAGTAAGTCATGAAAATCACTTGGTAAGCTCATTTGACAATACAAGTTCAATAAAAATAATGTTTGATTAAAAATAAATAACGCTACCACTCAAACAGGCTTACTACACCATGAATGGATTTAAACGATTATGAATGATTATGAATGATTATGGATCTCTCTCTATTGTCCCACCACTGCTAACGATTGCCGTTGCGCTTTACAGTAAAAATGTCTTACTCGCATTAACCATTGGTATATTAAGTGGTTCACTCATTATTACGGACTTTAATCCTTTTTATGCCATTTTAAACGCCATGGAAGATCAGGTTTTAAAAGAGGTCACTTTAGGTTCGCAAGTACAGGTCTTGTTAATTATTTTTGTTATTGGAGGCTTTGTAAAATTACTGGAAGACTCAGGCGGAGCTAGGGCTTTTGCAAATAAACTGTCTGGTTTTGTTTCCAATCCAGCTAAAGCACAATTATTAGTTTGGTTCTCAGGTTTAGGAATATTTTTCACAGACTCAGGCAACAGCCTAATAGTTGGCCCTCTCTATCGTTCCGTCTTTGATAAACTAAAAATTTCTAGAGAAAAACTTGCTTACATACTCGACACCACTTCTTCACCGATAAGTATTTTAGTGCCATTCATTGCCTGGGGAGCCTATATCACTTCTCTCATCGATAAATCTTATGCAGAAATAGGCCTTACTGAAAATTCATTTACCGTTCTCATTAAAGTTTTACCCTATCAATTTTACGCATTTCTAGCACTGGCAACGGTTCCCATTGTTATTTTTATTGGAAAAGATTTTGGTCCCATGCGCAAGGCACAAGAGCAACGTTTAGTACAGATTGAAATTGAGACAGTTTCTGAGAAATATAAACCGACAATCGATGACTGCAATACCGTTGACTCCAATACCGACAACTCCAATACCGACAACTTCAATGCAGATGATGCCAATAAGGACCGTCTTGATATTTTTCTCTATCCGCTGGGAACAATGTTGTTATCAATTGCGGGACTTTTAACCTGGCATGCTACACATGGCGGTTTATCAAGCACTCACATTTACTCAACATTAGCTATCGCCTATTTAGCGGCATCAATGTGTTGTATGGAAATGATGCGCCGTTATCAATCAATATCATATACAGACTCACTGGGTATATTTATCAAAGGAGTAGAATCTTTAGTTTATATATCTATTGTATTGGTACTTGCTTGGTCTTTAAGTTCCGTGACAAAAGATTTGCACACCGCTGACTACCTTTCTTCACTTATTTCGGGAACTATTTCGCCTCTATTCTTTCCGATGGTTGTATTTGTTCTAGGTGCTATGATTTCATTTGCAACAGGCTCGTCTTATGGCACCTTTGCTATATTAATGTCTATTGCAATACCCGTGGGTTTTGAGATGGGAGCCTCCATGTATTTAACTATTGCGGCGGTGCTAAGTGGAGGGCTTTTTGGTGATCACGTATCACCAATATCAGATACGACTGTTCTTGCTTCTGTAGGGGCTGAATGTGATCATTTAAAGCATGTAACAACCCAAGCAGCTTATGCAGGAGTAACCGGCTTAGTCACATTATTTGCATATGCTTTAGCCGGCGTTTATGAGACTCCTTATGTATTATTAATTTCCGTATTTGTTCTTTTCATTATTATGTCATTACTAATGAAAGTACTGAATAAATAAACGGCAAATAGAAATAAATAAAATAACTTTTAAATCTGAATAAAACTCATCCTGTTAGATAGTGCTTACCGTAACGCCCGCATGGACTGACAATCTATTGATTAAATGCTCGTTTAACGCCGACGCAGGTGTCCAAAAACCACCTTCTAAATCAGGTATATCCTTTGCTAAGCAAATTGCAGCTTGGGCTAGCATCTTTCCTGTAGAACCATAGCCGGGGTCGCGGTCACCTTCAACCTTTACCACTAGATTTTCACCATTAGCTAAATTCGCATAAAAGCGCAAGTCAAACATTCCTGCTAACTGCTCTTCTGGACTGGGACCTTCACCGGGTTTAGGAAGCACATACTTGGCTAATAAATTACGCAGTGGTGAAATACTCGCAGCCATAACAAAACCCCCAAGCCCTAGTGTAAATGTCCAAGCTTGAAAACTAGTTCTACCACTCATCGCTTCGTCATACTTAAAGTCAGTACCGTATTGATTATCCAGAAGCGCATTAGTTCTATGTACAATACGTTCATTTATGGCCGCCATAACAAAAGGCATTGTCCATATTTTCAGCTCGTCATCATACTCTGCTTTTTTATGACTTTTTTGACGTAGGGTAAATTTATGTTCTTTAGGGCACAGTACATAGGGATTGACCAATACCTTTCGAAGCTCAGGATTTTCCTTCACTTCTTTAAATACATTTAACATACTTGCAATAGTGCCGCCGGAGGCTGCGCCTTTAATCTTTCTTACGCGCATTTTTATTTGTTTAGCCGCTACCCCTGTTTTTGCAATCGCCAACTGTTGTGTTTTATACACTCCAATATCAGATGGAATAGAGTCGAAGCCGGCACTGTTAATAATACGAGCACCTGTCTGCTTGGCGATAGCTTCGTATTTACCCAACATCTCGTTAATCCACTGTGGTTCACCGCATAAATCACAATAGTCTGTACCTGTATTAACGCATGCCTTAACCATGGTTTCACCATATAACGCGTAAGGTCCTACGGTAGTAATTATGACTTTAGTTTTGTTTGCTAGCTCAGTTAACCCATCGATGTCGCTTGCGTCTGCGACAAAATATTCAAGCTCAGGTAAATTTAGACGGCTTTTCAATTCAAGCAGTTTACTTTCGCTTCGTCCTGCAATCGCCCAAGATATCGTTTCTGCATTTTCGTCTTTTGTGTAATGGCCTAAGTATTCTGTGAGAATTTGCCCAACAAAAGAAGTCGCACCGTATACAATAATATCGAATGAACGATTAGATTTTGTCATTTTTAAACCCTATTTTCTGAAGTTGATGAAGCACCAATTTAGTATATCTCACAGGCAACAATCGGGCTATCCAATTCATGAATTAATCGTCAGGCTCTATTTAGAGTCTCAGGTTTTTTTGCTGCCAGTATTTACTACACACAAAGAATCCAACGCTATAATGTAGGTTAATCAATAGTCGGTATTTGTATGTATTTACATCTACCAATCTGGGTTGTTGGAAGTGACAGAGTTGTTTGATATTGAGAGGCGTACAATTGGTGCTAAGAGAAGTTTTGTTGTTTTTGTGAAGGATAAACGGAGTTAGTTGCGGGTTGGGTTGTTTGATTCCTTATAGAATCCGTATTTGATAGTAATATATTGTACAATATACATGACTCCTATATTTTGTTTTTTTATAGAATATTACGAGGACAAAAAGGCCGATGAACTTGAAATGCCGGTAGATTGTAAAATTTAGATTAGTTTGAAGCTTCGAGAGATTCGAGGTCGGAAATAGTGTTAGTATTAGTACCATAACACTAAGTTTGGTCGCATATCTCTTGAGTGTGGCCGTCCAACTACTTGCTTTTCGGAATTGACTGTTTTATGACATTGTTATTAATTTACATCACGATTGCGATAGGAATCTCGTTTTTTTGTTCAATTCTCGAGGCGGTACTTTTGTCAATTACGCCTAGTTATGTAGAACAGGTTAGCTCATCAAATCCCAGTGCCGGAAAAATATTGGCGAAAGTTAGAGAACAACTCGACGAATCATTGTCCAGTATCTTAATTCTAAATACCTTTGCCCATACGATGGGCGCTGCTGGAGTAGGCTCACAAGCGATGCAAGTGTTTGGGGCAGAATGGGAAACCTTAATCGCAGTATTATTAACCTTGGCCATCCTCTATTTCTCAGAAATCATTCCCAAAACTCTTGGTGCTACGTTTTGGCGAAAACTCGCATTGCCGTCAGCCTACACTATTATCTGGTTAGTTAAATTAGTATTTCCGTTAGTTTGGATTGCAACTCGCCTAACTCGTTTATTTAGCAAAAATGAAGGCAACGAAATAACCCGTGAGGAAATTCTGGCTTTGGCGTCATTAGGGCAAAAGGATGGTAATTTAATCTCGCAAGAAAATGAATATTTGTCTAATGTATTGGGCTTAAGAGAGATACAAACGGAGCAAGTGTTAACTCCGCGAAGTGTTGTCCATATGCTTGACCAAAATATCACTGTTAGTGATGCTCTTAATTTACCTCAAACCAATCAGTTTAGTCGAATGCCCCTCTATCGAAATAGTACCGATGATATTGTCGGAAAAGTCGTAAAGCTAGATTTGTTCGAAGCTGAACGAAAAGGTGAGGGTGACGCGCCAGTCAGCAAATACATGAAGCCCATTATTAGGGTCTCCGAAAAGTTACCAATGGATAAAGTTTTAGATAAGTTAATTGATGATCGAGGCCATCTGTTTTTGGTAGAGGATGAGTTTGGTCAAACAGCAGGTATAATAACTTTAGAAGATGCCATTGAGACCTTGTTAGGCCGTGAAATAGTTGATGAGACCGATAAAGTTGAGGATATGCAGGCATTTGCGCGAGGGAAATATCGAGACCGACTGAGGCGAAATCCTACAGAAAAGTGAAAATATAATGGTGTGCAATTAGTCGCAGGTATTTGATTTATAGATGAGTACAAGAGAGAGTTATATTATTAGTCAGTTATTTCTTTTGAGCAATCTAAAATAGTTATTTCATCAAAACCACTTTTAAAAACGGAATTGAAATTTATTTATTGTTAAATGGGCCTTGTGTTTTTTTGAGCCTGACCCGTATTTTTTAATATCAGTCTGGTAACCATTTAAGCAAACACTCTGATAAGTCTGCTTTATTAAAGGGCTTTGTTACTACATCACTCATACCTGATAGCTCACACAATATTCGATCATCACTGGATGCATTTGCTGTCAGTGCAACGATAGGCATAGGTCTCAGATTCTTTTCTTTTTCAATCTTTCGAATTATTGATGTAGCTTCATAACCATCCATGACTGGCATCTGACAATCCATGAAAATCAGATCAAAAGGCATAGCCTTAAAGGCATCAACAGCTGCTTGTCCGTTATTTACAATTTTAACATCAACCCCCATTTTAGCTAAAAACTTCTTGGCAATGATCTGATTGGTCAAATTATCTTCAGCAACAAGAATGGATACATTAAAAACATGATCCTGCAACATAGATGCCTCATTAGGATCATCAATAGAGGGTCGGGTAATAATAGGCAAGTCAAGGGAATGACTTAACATTGCTCCTAATATGTTATTTAATATTTCATATCTGCAGAGCTTATTTAGATAGGCATTAAAGCCCGCCTTTGCAAAAAGTACAGCATTACCCTGTCCAACAGAAGAACAAATCAGTAATTTCAATTCATCAAATACAGGTTGCATTCTTATAGTCATACCCAATTCCATACCACCCATCAACGGCATAGCGTGATCAAGTATTGCAATTTTATATGGATTGTTGTCTTTTTCGGCAGCAGATAATGTTACTAAAACCTCATTCGGATCAGATAAAATAGTAGTGTTTGCACCCATATGATTCAGCATTCGTTTAAATATGTTTCTATTCTCTTTATTATCATCAACAAACAAAATTCGCACATTTTTCAATGAACTGAACTCAACTGCTGAGGGTGGCTCAGCAGCTTTTAATAAATCGTCAATCCAAAAAGTAGAGCCTTCACCTTTAATAGAATCAACACCAAGAACACCCCCCATTAAACCAACGAGCTTTTTAGTAATGGCTAATCCTAATCCTGTTCCACCATAGATACGTGTGGTTGTAGTATCAGCCTGAGTAAACTCATCAAAAAGATGCTCTATAGCTTCTTTCGATAATCCAATGCCAGTATCCTGTACTTCAAGACGCAGTTGTTCTTCGCTACCGTCTTTAGAAATGCAAGAGACACCACAACGAATAAAGCCTTGTTCGGTGAACTTAGAGGCATTGCCAATTAGGTTCATTAGTATTTGCCGTACTCTGGAGGGGTCACCCGAAAAATATCGAGGACAATCAGGCTCGTAGTCAAAAACAAATTCGACATCTTTATCTTTGCTATTACCAGCCATCAACTCAATGCATTCTTCACAAATTTTTTCTAAATTAAACACAATGGATTCTATTTCCACCTTATCAATATCTAATTTTGAGAAGTCTAGAATATCGTTGATTATTGATAATAAGGTGTTTCCAGAGCGCGTGATAATTGCCAAATAATTTTTCTGTTCATCAGTTAAAGGAGTATCTTCCATTAACTTTGTGATGCCAATGACACCATTCATTGGCGTACGAATTTCATGACTCATTGTTGATAGAAATTGTGTTTTTGCAGCAGTTGCTGTTTCTGCTCTTTCCTTTGCAAGTATCACTTGCTCAGACTGCTGCTTCACATCAATCGCCATACTCTTTAACGATACAAGTAAACGTGTTGTTTCATAACTAGTATCAGTATCAGTATCAGTATCAGTATCAGTATCAGTATCAGTATCAGTGCCGTCTATATCTCCCCCAGAGGCAACTCTTTCTGCAAGCAGTATTGCACTCTCGATAGCGGCATTTAGTGGGTCACCAACTTTCTTTTTCATGAAGATAGAAACAACAATTACAGTTGCAATGGACAATACAGTAAGCCAGAATAGTATTTGCAAATATCTAGTTATGTTTTCCTCATTAATTTTGGCATCAATCGCCAGTAGCTGATTTTGGCTCAGTGTCATTTCTTCTAGAAGTGAAATTGATTTAGCCCCTAGAGGTGCAGCAGTCTTTCTTAACTCATAATTAGCAAGATTCCAATTGTCTTTTCTGCGTAATTCGAAAATAATCGATGGCTGAGGTGTAAATTCCTCCATTGTCTGGCTTAAGCTAATAAAAATATTTCGCTGATTTTCATTAAAAAGTAATTGATTTCCCTTAATGATATTGAAAGCTGCATTATTTGACTCCAAACTGATTTCATATTTTATAATAAAGATTGGATCAGCAGAGATTAAAAAAGACTTTATATGAGCAAGACCAATTGAAAATGATCCACGAAAATTAGCCATAGCTACCAATAACTTTTTTCTTGCAGGGGTTGACTCCCGATATTGTTCTATGTCAATTAATTTTGATATCTTTTCGTAAATGAGATCAGCGCGTGGAATAGCTTCTTTAAAAAGAATTTTGGTTGCAGGTAAGTTGCTTTCTTCCCAAGCGAGCTGCTCAATACTTTCTTGTAATACTTCTAACTGACCAAGTAAAAGATTAACCTTCTCCAATCGTTCAATATTCTTCTGATCTGTCCAGTTGCTCGATAAAGTCTGTAACTGTTTCTGTGAACCGCGTATTGATTTCCATGATTTTTTTCTTTGAAGGATAAACTGTTCATCATGGAGCAACATCCATCCTCTCAGTTCAGCCAAGGTTTTATTAACGCTGTATTTCAATGCATTGCTTGCATCAACAGTAGGTGTGCGTAAAGTGAATATTCTGCTCTCAGTTTTACTTATAGCTGTTAAATTAAAATAGGATACAACGAGAATAATCAATATGATGCCTAGGAGTAGAACGCCTCCTAAAGAAACCTGTGTAACTGTCCTTAAACTTGAAAATTTCATTTATAGTTTGTATGATTTTAAAATAATACTATAGGTTATATTTCACTTATTAACAATTTAACCATAATTTATTGTTCTAGTATTTAGAATTGCTTGCTAGGCGCAAAGTCACTGACAAACTGTTTTACAACAAGCTCCTCTTTGTTAACTCTCTCTACAAAAG